>CAYJTW010000131.1:0-1512 GCA_964373225.1 uncultured Candidatus Peribacteria bacterium | reverse complement strand
CATATTCGACGGCGTGGATTGCGCAATGACTCCCGAAATACTCGTCAATCGCCGACTCCTTCCGCCACAGAAGGATCATGCACTGATCATGGGACGTCCCGGGAGATTCGGCTTGCTGGTGACATCAACGGGAATCGAGAAGCATGCGGGAGCGGTGACGGATGAAGATATTCCCAGGCTCACGGAATCCCTCGATACGCGCGCCATGGAGGTGGTCAACGCTCTACCGCTCAACAGACATCCGAATGATCCGGAAGGCTTAACCACAAAACCACGGGCGCTGAGCTTGCACTGGAAAACGAGGGCAACGGGTTCACTCACCGTGCCCGCGTCGGTGCAACGATATGTGAACTTTCACTACTGGGATCACCGACAAGAACCCCACGTCGTTGCGGAAATGCTTCGTGAGCGACTGAGGAAAATCGCCCAGGAAATCTTCGCCGACAATCCGCAGATGGCCGAACAGGCCTACACGGTCTCGCTCGAACAACGTTCGACACCGTTCACGCCGCCATGGAAGGAGGATTTCCATCATCCATTCATCACCCGCATGCACGATCTGATGAACCGCGTGAACGTGGAGAGGGGCGGACGTCCCGATGCCATCCACCGGGTCGTGGATACGGGCGTCGCCGATTGCGGGCTGATCGCAAATTACCTCCATTGCCCACTCGTCGGTATGCCGCTTCGCTGCCGGGGACCGCACAAACATACGGAGAAAGTCTACTTTCCGGATATCCACTACGTCGCGGATGTGATTGCCGGAGCGGCCGCGTATCCCGGCCTCCTCGCAGCACGGTGATCGATGGCAAAGGACGATGATCGGTCATGGAATTCTGCTATCCTTCGCGCATCCATTGATACTTTCGCATGCCCTTCGACTCTGTACCAGTCGTCCGCCTCGGCGGACTCCGGTACAGGGCAGGCCCCCTATCCATTCTCATGAACCATGTTCGATCCCGTTGATCCCAAGCAATCGTTTCCGGCATTGGAGCGCGGCATCCAGACGTACTGGAAGGAAGAGGATACGTTCAAGCGCAGTATCAGCCTGCGCACCGCGCGCGGGCATAAAGGCGATCCGCTCAACGGGACTTCGAAGGCGGACAGGGAGGAGAGTTTTTCCTTCTATGATGGACCGCCGTTTGCGACGGGTCTCCCCCACTACGGCCACCTCCTCGCCGGAACGATCAAAGACGTGATCCCGCGCTACCAGACGATGCGCGGGAAGAGAGTGCAGAGACGATTTGGATGGGACTGCCACGGGCTCCCGATCGAGAACATCATTGAGAAGGAACATAATCTGAGCAGCAAGAAACAGATCGAGGAGATGGGCGTGAAGGCGTTCAACGACCTCTGCCGCGGCGCCGTGCAGCGCTTTGCGAAGGAATGGCGGACGGTGGTCGAACGCATGGGGCGCTTCGTCGACATGGACTGGGATTACCGCACGATGGACGCGGATTACATGGAGAGCATCTGGTGGGTGTTCAAGTCGCTGTTCGACAAGAAGTTGAT
>CAYJTW010000130.1:0-1559 GCA_964373225.1 uncultured Candidatus Peribacteria bacterium | reverse complement strand
CCCTTCGGCACGGAGCCGCCCGGCAATGCCGGCATGCGTCCGTTCCCGCGCTCTCCGGCCGGATTCCGGCAGGACATGGAGGGCGGGCCGTCGCTCCGTCCCCGCACACGCAACGAGAGATTGGCCGAATACGCGACACAGCAGAGCAATGATGCGGGCTACCAGCCGTATGCTCCGCGACGGCGCATTCCGCCCGCGGGCACGGGAGATGCGAACGAACATCTGACCGGCTTCGGGCGTCGTCCCGATCCCGATCAACCGGCACAGCAACCGCCTCCGCGCCGCCAGCGTGGACGCGACAACGGCCCGACTCCGCCGCGCGTGCGCAATCCCGATTACGTCGCGCCGGAAGAACAGGTTGTGACCGTCTACCAGCAGCCATTCCGCAGTAGACTGCCCGACTCCCTGACGCGCGATATTCGCGGCACGAACCCCGAGACCGGACAGCCCGACATCAGCCGCTCCTATCGCGATGTGCGTTTTTGGGAGCAGGGGAGACCGCGGACGGTGGAGCAGGCGGGGGTGCCGGCGGGCGCGCGGAAATATCTGGAATCATTGCGCAATGGCACGGGCATCAATTGGGGTAACCGGTTGCAGGCCCTCTATCTGGCACATCTCATGGAAGAGTTGTACCTGTACATGGCCCGCAATCCCGGCGGCGGTGACCGCAACGCACGAGAACTCGTCAATCGTTTCAATCACATTCACAGCGAAGTGGCACAGGTCTTTGGCAGGGAAGGAGACATGACTGAGGCATTTGTTATGGGTACTGGAGCAGTATTGGATTCGAGACTCGATTCTGCAGGGAATTTTGCTGACGAGGTGGTCATCACCGTGGCCGGTGGCAGGCTTGGAGCGGATCAGACCGGTTATTCGATCACGATGCCTGATGGAAGAGTCATTCGCGGTGCGCCGCAGGGAAGCGTTGGAGGACGCGGGGGCAACGGCGGAGTCAATTACACGGGTACCGGCGGCGCGGGGAAACAGCGGTATGAGAAGAATCGGAAAACGGGAACGGAGCAGGAGAGAAAGAAAGCAACTGCAAATTCGCCGACGAGCATCAAAAGCGGCAATGAGAATTTGAAGCAGAGTCAGGAGGAGATGACGAGGTTGAACAAGCGGTTTTCGGACTTGGAAACACAGGAGACGGAGAGAAAGAAAACGAACGCAGAGACTGAAAAGCGGTTTGCCGACTTAGAGGCGGAAGAGGCAAAAGCGGTGAAAAATTTGGAAGGCTTGCGCAAAGATCAGGAACAACTGAGTGCTGATCGGAAGACATTAGAGGCAAGTTTGAAAGAGCTGATGGATCCTGCACGACGGAAGGCGGAGCTTGCAAAAATCCGGGCACAGTCTTCCGGCAGCGAGGATGTGATTTTGGCAGCACTACAGAAATTTCAAGCGCAGCAGGAAACACGGCAGAATGAGGTGCAATTACAACTCGAACTCGTTGAGAACTCCGTGAGCAAGCTTGAGAACTCTTTGAAAATCGCCGAAACACAGGTGAGTCAAGTACGCTCGCAATCAACGCTGTTGCGCGACCAGGTTTCCAAAACGCGGAG
>CAYJTW010000129.1:0-1567 GCA_964373225.1 uncultured Candidatus Peribacteria bacterium | reverse complement strand
CACCACAGTCGAGAGTGCGTCGGCGGGCTCTCCCATCAGGAGCAGGTCGAGCTTCACAAGATCTCCGGGTCGGTATCCCAAATGATCGTAACTCATGGACGCATAACCGGATGATGCGGACTTCAGATGATCGAAGAAGTCCAAAACAATGCCTTGGAGAGGAATTTCGAATGCAAGAAGAGCCCTGTCTGCATCCAAAAACTGCATGGCTTTGTTAATGCCGCGCCGGTCCTGCACAAGCTTCATACAGGCTCCCACATCTTTCTCCCTGCACACGATTTCGAGCTTCACCCACGGCTCGCGAATTTCGTCGATGTAGGTGGGATCGGGAATATCGGCGGGGTTGCTGATCCGTGCGACATTCGGCTCGTCGGTTTTGAGCAGACTCGCACGGACGACTTCCGCGGGATTGCGCGCCGTCAGCTTCACTTCGTACAGCACACTCGGCGCCGTGACGATCAGATTGCAATTGTATTCGCGCTCCAACCTCTCCTGAATGATATCGAGGTGGAGCAGCCCGAGAAACCCGCAACGGAATCCGTTCCCGAGTGCGCCGTTGCGTTCATGTTCCCACTGGAGCGCGGCATCATTGAGCGAGAGTTTTTCGATCCCCTCCCGCAGCTGTGGGTAATCATCGGCTTCCGTCGGGTAGAGACCCGCAAAGACCATTGGCTGCACTTGCTTGTAGCCGGGCAAGGCCGGAAGTTCCTGACTGGAAGCGACGGTATCGCCCACTCTGAGCTCCTTCACGTCTCGAAGACCGGAGACCACATAGCCGATCTGCCCTTCGCTGAGCGTCTCATCGGAGACGTACTTGGGAGCGAAATGTCCGACTTCAAGAACTTCAAACGGAGTTTTTGTGCCGAGCAGATGAACCTTCTGACCTTTCTTGATCTCTCCTTCCATCACGCGAACGTACCCAACTGCACCGCGATAGGAATCCATAATCGCGTCGAAGATCAGGGCGCGTGTTTTCCCCGCTCCAGTGCCATGAAGTTTCGGCTGCGGAATGCGGTCGATGACCGCCTGCAGAACATCACTGACTCCCCTTCCCTCCTTTGCAGAGATGAGGAGAATATCTTCTTTTTTGCATCCGATCAGTTTCACAACTTCTTCACTCACGCGCTCAGGATCCGCTGCGGGGAGATCGATCTTGTTGAGCACCGGAATGATCGTCAGGTTGTGCTCCAGCGCCATGGTGAGCACCGCGAGTGTCTGTGCCTGAATGCCCTGCGACGCATCGATGAGGAGCACCGCGCCTTCGCAGGCCGCGAGCGACCGGCTGACTTCGTAGCGGAAGTCCGTATGACCGGGCGTATCGATCAGATTGAGCTCGACCCCATGCCACTCCATCCGGACCGGCGTGAGTTTGATCGTGATGCCGCGCTCGCGTTCCAGATCCATCATGTCGAGCGTCTGCTCCTTCATCTCCCGCTTCTGGAGCGTTCCGGTCATCTCGATCATGCGGTCACTGAGCGTCGACTTGCCGTGATCAATGTGCGCGATGATGCAGAAGTTCCGAATATTCACATTCGTACAATACGCAAAGCTGGAAAAAATCGCTAGT
>CAYJTW010000128.1:0-1609 GCA_964373225.1 uncultured Candidatus Peribacteria bacterium | reverse complement strand
CCCTCCATCCAGAAATCATCAACCGGCGGATGAATCACCTGCGAATCTCTGCGCCAGTAGAGTTCAATCCTCCTCTGCACTTCCTTCGATGCCGCGATGAGCATGTCGGGACGGTCGGCGGTTTCGCTGTCCCAGATGCGCAGCCGATGGAAGAGTCGCGAGAGGTACCATGAGCGCAGCGCTCCGAGTGGTCCCCGTCCGGCGCGCTCAAGAACATCGTGCGTGCGATCCCACAGGTACCGGGCGGGGGAGTGGACGTAGCACAGATGCCGCGGTGCGCCGTTGGTGATGATGCCGTGCGCGAAGGCCGATGAAGAACTGATGACGACGTCAAAGCGAGGACTGTCACCCTGAGCCGAGCCGAAGGGCCATGCCTCGACCGCGGCGGGAAATTTTTTTAGGGAGAGGTGATGGTTGATCTGGTGAGTAGTGCGTAGTGCGTAGTGAGTCATCCATGAATCTTGCAGCGCACTTGTGCTCACACGCTCGCGGGGGAACCAGTCGCCCAGTTTCTTTTCATCGTAGAGGAGCGTGTAGATCGGTGCGTCGGGGAACATCTCCGCGAAGATCCTGAGCACCCGCTCGGCTCCGCCACGCATGGTCAGCAGCTCATGTACTAAGGCGACCTTCATGTCGACGATGATAGCCGTTTGCGCTGACCCGGCAGAATTCCCGGGTATTTTCACTGGACGGGGCATCGAATCTTCTCTATCCTCAGCCACATTCCCACTTTCCCTATGACGAGCCGCAGTAGCCTGTCTGTTCTCCTGCTGAGTCTCCTGCTGTTGCCGGCAGGCGCTCTGGCCCGCATTTCCGACCCGGATTTGCGCAACTGCCAGCGGTCCGCCATGAACAACCGCGAGCAACGGCTCATTGACGCTACGCGCAATTACCACATCAACTGGTACAACCTTCTCCAGGAACGCCGGGAGCGTTTCTTCGATTCGTGGGGCATCGAGAACGACCGCGACCGTCAGAACATTCAGCGCGATATCGACAAAGATGTCCGTAACCGCCTGCGTGAGAACGACAACAATTTTCGCAACGACCAGCGCAACATCACCAATGACTTCCGCAATGACGACCGCTCGTGTCAGGATCAGTATAAGCAGCGCCTCAAGGAAGTCCCGGTCGGTCTGATCTGCTACTCCAGTAACGATTGCCGCCCGCCGCTTGGCTATTGCACGACCGACACCGGAGAATGCCGGCAGTCGTGCCGTCCGGGAAACGATGTCTGCATCCAGGTGTGTTCGGGCAAGTGCAGGCTCCGATAATCGAAAATGAGGCCAAAGGGCACCTTCCAGCTTGTAAATCAGCCTTCCATTCCGACGTCAATTTTGCTATACTACAGGGGTCATCAATTGGAAGCAGAGCTTGCTTTGTAACCCGTCGGTGACCAAAACAAACACCGTCCCTTGTAGCAATACTTGAGGCGGTTTTGTTTATGTCTCCCAAAGCGTCTGCAATAAGTGACGATGTGCGACTGTGATTTCGGTATGCAAGGGAAGTGATACACTCCCCCCGTGTTCTTTGTGGGTCGGTAGCTCAGTGGTAGAGCAGTGGCCTTTTAAGCCATTGGTCGCGGGTTCGACCCCCGCCCGACCCACCA
>CAYJTW010000127.1:0-1636 GCA_964373225.1 uncultured Candidatus Peribacteria bacterium | reverse complement strand
GGTGGACGCATGTCCACTCTCCAACTTTCCTGAGGCTTAGGAGAGGCATTCTTGGGCTTGGGGACTTGCTTTTTCCGCTTCCGTGACTACAATGTCAGCCACGTCCGAGCTGTCCCGCAGGGAATTCCCCGGGACGGCGCCCCCGCTTCAGGGGACCGGCGCACTCTTTCCTTGTCACTCGTATGTCCCTCAAGCGCACCGCGAAAAAGAACCTGATTACCAAGCACCGCAAGCACGCGAAAGACACCGGCAGCCCCCAGGTGCAGATTGCCATCCTCACCAAGGAGATCGGACTCCTCACAGACCATCTCAAGGATCACCGGAAGGATCAGTCGGGCCGCAAAGGCCTCCTCGGCAAAGTCGCGCAGCGCCGCAAGCTCCTCACGTACCTCAAGCAGAACAAGCCCAATGAGTATCAGGAGGTGCTGGAGAAGCATAAGTTGAAGAAATGATGTTGAAGAACGTTACAAACGGCAAATTGCCGGTGAGAGAAGAGGCATTGTCTCCCAAGAGTCGTGCGACGATCGTCGAGTATGTCCGGTCGCAGATGCATGAGTGGCTTCGGCATGTTCTCCAGTATCACGACCAGGAGATGCCTTTCCCCCAAATTGCCCGTCTCACGAAGCGCGATCTCACGACCGTCCATCACGATTTTCTGACCGCGTCAGCGCAGATTTGCGTTGCCCTCGATGCCTCATGGGCGTGCGATTTTCGTCAAGCGGTCCTCAGAGAAGAAGAACCTACTCTGCCGCTGGCGATTTTTACCTTGAATGATCTCGAAGTCAAAGCCGCGAATGCGCTGTCGAACGCGGAGAAGGCAGCGATTCTCCGTTCAAAGCATACCGTCGCTTCCCGCATTGCACGGGAAGTCGGCGTGACGCAGCGCGCTGTCCGTGGATTTTTCAAACACGAGAGAGGTCAGTGGTCCATCCTCTCCAACGAGAAGATTGTCGAGGCATACCATCGGACAGACGGCAATATTACGAAGGCCGCCGAACTATTGAACGTCAAGAGGCCACGCGTGTCCGTCCGGTTGCGTGCACTCGGACTGGTATCGCGACAGAAGCGAGGCAAGAGATGGGCGCTCGGGCGAAGACGGTGATACACTGCGGCCATGCCAGCCGATACACACACGCTCCGCGATCTCTGCACGCTCTTCGTCCACATCCGCAACCAGCGGGAGGCGGAGATGCTCCTCAAGGATATCCTCACGCCGCGCGAGCTCGCATCCGTCGCCGAGCGCTGGCAACTCATCCAGATGCTCGCGCGCGGAGTGCGTCAGCGCGAAGTCAAAAAGAAACTCAAAATCAGCATCAGCAAAGTCACCCGGGGATCGCGGATGCTCAAAGACGGGAGCGGGGGATTCGGGTTGTTCCTCAAACGGTTGGGAAAGAAGGTCAAATAGTCCCATTGGTTACATAATAATCTCTTGATTTCCTGGTTTCATAGTGTACTGTTGTACCGGTACAGCGGTACATCATGAAAAGTTCAGTGATCATCAGCGGCCGCAATTCTCCTTCTCTCGCGTTTGCGGGTGGAAGCGTTGGCGCGTGGTGGCAGATGGGTTCCTCCATCCTGCCCGTTTTGCGGTGATCTGATCTCGTCAGAATTCAGCCGCTCCCGGGTGGGGGGCGGT
>CAYJTW010000126.1:0-1652 GCA_964373225.1 uncultured Candidatus Peribacteria bacterium | reverse complement strand
TGTAGCTCAAGTGACTCAGGTAACAATTCCGCGAATCGAACGCGAAGTTGCAGTAATCACAATTCTCCACGTTGATGGAATTGAGCGCCGAGCGGGGGACGACGTGCAGAAGATCCCGGAATTGATCGAAGAATGGCCGCGTGAAGTCCATCGGCTTCCCGTAGGTCAACGCGTCCCAGTCATCTCCCCACCATGCGGAGCGTTCATACACGGGAAACGGTGTCTTCTCGGGGTAGACGGAGAGGATCATCTTCCCGCTCTTATCGCATTTCCGATGATAGAGATGCCGCTCGTTCCGCCAGGCCATCTTCTTCTGCAATCTGCAATCGGGGCAAAGTCCGGGCGGATCCATCGGCCCTGTTTCGAACGTCGAAACGATCTTCTCATGGAGCGCCGCTTCGCCCGGCAGAAGCTCGAAAACGGCGCTGCAGTTCCCGCAGGGAACCCCTTTGGGGGAAGGGCAGGTGGGCATGGGAGGGAGAGTATACACTTCAGTGTTGCAGGATCTCGATGATGGTCCTGTTTCGTGTCGCTTGTATCTGGACCCCTCCCCCCACCGGAAACGTCACCATCGGCAGTGTGTGGCCGAAGTCGGCGTTCCCGATCACCGGAAGATTCTTCAGTTCCAGTTTCGTCTCGATGATGTGCGTCAGGATCTCCCGCGTCATGCCGGTCGCCTTCTCGAAGCGCCCGATCACGAGACCGCGGATACTGGAGAATCCCGGCTGGTGCATGAGCGACTGAAGGTTGCGGTCAAAGTGGTGCGGCAGGGACTCGTAATCATCTTCCAGAAACAGAACGCTCCCGCGGATGTCCGGCATGTACTCGGTGCCCTGCAGCAGATTGAGTGTGCAGAGATTTCCGCCGAGGAGCGTCCCCTCCGCCTCTCCTTCGTGCATGATCCAGTATCCTTCGTTCTTCATACACTCCCGGTTCTCCTGGTCGTCTCCCCACCGGTCATTGCTCCACTCGTCTGATGGCTCGATCAGCATCGACTCCTCGGAGAAGAGGCACCGGCGGAACGACTCCAGCGCGTATGCAAATCCTTTCTTGCATCCGAACGTGTTGTAGTTGGGCGACGAGTACGTCACGAGCCCGGTCTTCGCGTAGATCGCGTTCTGCAGGCAGGTGATATCGGAGAAACCGCAGAAGACTTTCGGATTTTTCTTGATCAGGTTCCAGTCGATATGCCGCAGTAACTGGTTGGCGTTCCATCCGCCGCGCACCGCAATGATCATCTGCACCGACGGATCGGCGAATGCGGCGTGCAGGTCTTCAACGCGCGACTGCACCGAACTCGAATCCATCACATCATGTTCTTCAATGTGCTTGGAGAACGAGACACGCAGTCCGAGTTCATCCTCAAATCTCCCGCGCGCGATCTCCAGCGCCTCGGCATTCAGCCACGGCATTGATCCCTTGCTGCACGAGGGGGCGATCACGCGGACGATGTCGCCTGCTTTTAATTTTGGAGGGAAGAGCGACATATCAAGGCAACAGACCGCGCTCCCGCCAGTCCGGCATGAGAAAGGCGATGGTTTTCTGCACGGTGATATTTTCCGTATTTTTGAAGTTCACACGATATTTTTTCTCTTCTGCAAGGGCAGGAATGAATTCATCGGCAAACGACGGTGTGAGGACTTCCACTCCGT
>CAYJTW010000125.1:0-1695 GCA_964373225.1 uncultured Candidatus Peribacteria bacterium | reverse complement strand
ATTGTGAATTGTGAGCTGTTGGTTGTGAGTTTTTAGCGCCGGAAAATTTCTCAAGATCAATCCCATTTGGTATGGCGATAACTTTGTCAGGATCCCATCCCAACTCGATGTAGATCTTCCGACTGAGTTCAGAGACACAGATCGTCGTCACTGTCATGCTGAGTTTGCGAAGCATCGACAGCCATGGATTCTTCCTGAGCCACGGGCCAACTCTATCGTGTTCAACCCAGAAAACCTTGATGCCTTTCTTGATTGCGGTGTCAGTGAGGAGAAGTTTCTCGCTCAGACTGAGCATGAAGATCGCATCTAATTTCCCGAATTCATTGATCGCCGCTTCCAGTTGCCGTTGCATCGCGTGCTTTCGCCAGAAAAAACTGAGTGCAGCCAATTTGGTGACAGGAGGAGGGCCGATATCGAGACGCGCGTTGATAAGATGCCCCCTCTGCGCTTCCTTCAGTAATACAGGACAACTTCCCATGAACGCGACGGCGTGGCCACGCTCGCTCAGTCCTTTCATCAGCGAAAGAGTTTGGATTTCCGCTCCGCCGTGAGCGGATTCGAGGGGGAAGCGGGTGAAGAGGATGCGCATGGATAAAGATTCTAACAGGTCTTCTTGAATCCTTTATTTCCTCTATTTCTTCTCTTTCCTTTATTTCTTTGCGATTCGATCCTGCCCTTGCATGTACGGTCGCAAGACCTCCGGAATCGTCACGCTGCCATCCCTGTTCTGGTAGATCTCCAGGATCGGAATCAGAATTCGCGGACTTGCGATACAGGTGTTATTGAGTGTGTGAACGAAGTGCTTCTTGCCATCCGCGGCTTCATATTTGATGTTGAGGCGGCGGGACTGGAAGTCGTGGAACGTCGAGCAGCTATGTGTCTCGCCATATCCCTTTCGTGACGGCATCCATGTCTCAATATCGTTTTTGAAGACCTGCCCCCGCCCCATATCACCCGTGCAGACGTCGACGACGCGGTACGGGAGCTTGAGCGCCAGCAGGACTTCCTCGGCATTCGTAAGGATCTCTTTATGCATCTTCGCGCTGATTGCCGGATCGTTCTCGCAGAGGACCACCTGCTCCACTTTCTGGAACTGATGAATGCGGTAGAGGCCTTTCGTATCCTTGCCATACGTGCCGGCCTCGCGGCGGAAGCACGGGCTGATGCCGCAGTAGCGCTTGGGCAGCTCTTCCAGTTTCAGAATCTCATCTTTGTGATAGCTCGTGACCGAGACTTCGGACGTGCCGATCAAGAACGCTCCATCACCCTCCAGCGGTCCATCCTTCTCTTTCTGTACCCCGACCGCGTATGTCTGCTCCTCTCCTCCGGGGAAGTAACTCGTGCCCATCATCGCTCCGTAGTGGACGAGCAGCGGCGGAATGAACGGCGTGTAGCCTTTCTTGCACAGGTGATCGAGTGTGAACATCAGAATCGCGAGTTCCAGTCGCGCTCCGTCGCCTTTGAGAAAATATGTTCGTGATCCGGCGATTTTCACACCACGTTCGATATCGATGATGTCGAGTTTTTCGCCGAGTGTCACGTGATCGAGCGGCTCAAAATCGAATTGCGGCAGCGTCCCAACTTTTCGCACTTCACGGTTCTCTGTGTCGTCTTTCCCGATCGGAACATTCGCAAGAGGGATGCTCGGTAAAAGGAGTTGCTGCTGCTGCCATGTGGCTTCGAGTCCGGCGAGTT
>CAYJTW010000124.1:0-1696 GCA_964373225.1 uncultured Candidatus Peribacteria bacterium | reverse complement strand
CCAAAAGATACTCCACCTGACGGCAAGCGAACGCGATTTCTTTGAGAAATTGCCGCAGGATCTGCGGCAGGGATGGACGATTGAGGAAGAAACACTCACATATGTCGATAATTCTCAGCGAATGCAGATTCGCGTCCGGAATATGCATCTGGAGAATCCCAACCTTCTTGCGCTAAAAAAACGGGCGATAGGTGCCACACTCCTGCAGTTTGCAGCGCTTCTCGGGCAGGTGGATTTTTCAACCTTTTCCGACGATGACCTTGCTGAACTGTACTTCGCGATGGGACCGAATGTCCTCGGCACACTCATTGCGACAATCCTGTTCCGGGTGCTCACGGTGGAAGATCTGGAGGCGCTTCAGTCGCTGACATTCATTCGGCATAATCTTTTACTTTCCCTCTCCGCCTCTCCGGTACAGGCGTAATCCTTTGCACTATGTCCGCTCCTCGCAACGAAGTCCTCGAAAACGCCTTCTACGAAATTACCAACCGGCACGTCAAGGATATGAGTCCGGGTGAAGCTGCCGAACTCCTCGCGGCGATTCCCAACTTGGAACAAAAACTTGAAGATAAAAAAATTAATCGTCAGGAACTCGAAAACTATCTCAATAGTTTTCAAAAATCTCTGTTCCGAAAATTACTCGGTATGGGCGGTGCGGCCGTCAATGTTGCCACATGGCCGGTACGCAAAATTCTCTGGCCGCCCATCAAGTGGTACTGCAAGAACCCCGTCCGCAACACCCTTCTCATCGTTCTTGCGGTGATTCTTCTGCTGTATATGACGCCTGCTCCCCCCGGACCGGGAGGATTCCGTGATGATCTGATCAAACAAGGTGAGGAAATTCTGAAAAAGACCGGCGTGCCCACTCCGCAAGTTAGCACTGAAGCGATTTCCAAGGTCGGTGTCACCGGCGGAGCAGTGACGCAGGAAGTGATCAAGAAAGGCGGGGAGATCGCGGAAAGTCCGGCAAAAGTCCTTGAACACATCCAGAAATCGAAAGTGCTGGAAGAGCGCCTGAAGAAGCTCCCGCAGTTCCCCGATTAATCCCGCACTATGCCGCCCGATGATCTCCCAGTAGAGGCCCTGAAGAAACAAAACGAAGGACTGCAGCTCCGAAACGACCTGCGGCGCGAAGCGCTGACGCGGCTCAATGACGTTGTGCACGGCGTTGACACACGCGCGTACGAACACGCGTCCATCGCCGTGGGTGCTTTCGTCGCCCGCACCATGGATGCGGCGGACGTTCTCCATACGGAACTCCTGCGTGATGAAACTCTCCCGGCAGGCAACGCCGACAAGCTTCCGCAGAACATCCGCAGGTTTTACGAAGACTTCGTCACGGAAGCAGAGTCCATTGCGATCATCCTCCCCGCACTCATGCAGCAGGCCCGTCTGACGCAACACGCGCCGACAATGCAGGCGCGCTTCACGCAGCTCTTCGACATGATCAGCATACGCGACGGGTTCCTGGACCAGATCGAACTCTCCCGCGCCGCGCTGCTCAAGGCGCAGGGGTCCCGCATCCAGGGCAGGCCGATTCGGTTCGATGACCAGCAGCTCGCCCGGATCATCGCCATCGCCGACCAGGGGTGGCGCATCCGCCAGCAGCTCGTCGTCCCCATCAACTTGCAGGAGCTGATCAAGCAACTCGGCGCCGATGAAGCGAACACCAAGGTCCTCACGCAGCGGCTCGGCT
>CAYJTW010000123.1:0-1697 GCA_964373225.1 uncultured Candidatus Peribacteria bacterium | reverse complement strand
CCCACGCGCTTGAGTTCGGCGGCCGCCATCTGGGTCGCCATCGTGCGATTCCAGATGAGCGTGTAGAGCTTGAGCTGCTGGTGATCGAGCACGCCTTCGAGCGACGCAGGAATGCGTTCGAGCTCCGTGGGACGGATCGCTTCGTGCGCCTCCTGCGCGCCCTTTGCCTTCTTCTTATAGACCCGCGGCTCGGCGATGACGTACTCGCGCCCGTAGTGGCTTTCGATCGTCCGCTTGGCGTCTTCGAGCGCCTTCTGGCTGAGGTTGGTGGAATCGGTGCGCATGTAGGTGATGAGACCGGTGTGGCCGGCCCCCTTGCCGAGGCTCACGCCTTCGTAGAGCTGCTGCGCGATCATCATCGTTTGCTTGACCGAGAACCCAAGCTTGCGCGCGCCTTCTTGCTGGAGCGTGGAGGTCGTGAACGGCGCAGGAGGATTTTTCTTGAGTTCCTTCTCTTCGACGGACGCCACGGAGTACCGGGCGCCTTCGAGGTCTTTGAGGATTTTCTTCACGTCTGCTTCGCTCCCTGGCTCGATCTTCTTCCCATCTTTTTTGCCCAGCGAAGCGGTGAATGGCTGCTTCGCGGAATTTTCGAGCAGCGCGTCGATCGACCAGTATTCGACTGAAACGAACGCCTTGATCTCGCGCTCGCGATCGACGATCACGCGCACGGCGACGGACTGAACGCGGCCGGCGGAGAGCCCGCGATAGACTTTCTTCCAGAGGAATGGAGAAAGCGTGTAGCCGACCAAACGGTCGAGAACGCGTCGCGCCTGCTGGGCATCGACGAGTTTCATGTCGAGTTTCCGAGGATTCTCGACGGCATGTTTGATCGCCGTCTCGGTGATTTCGTGGAACGCGATGCGGTTCACCGTCTTCGGATCTTCGTTGAGCACCTGACAGAGATGCCAACCGATGGCTTCCCCTTCACGATCTTCATCCGTCGCAATCCAGAGGTCATCGGCCTCTTTGAGAGCGGCTTTGAGCTTCTTCACCACCGTCGCCTTTTCCTCCGGTACTTCATAGTCGACCTCGAAATCATTGTCGACATCCACCGACAGCTTGGAGCTGGGCAGATCGCGCACGTGGCCCATACTCGCCTCGACATCGTAGTCTTTCCCCAAAAATCGCTTGATCGTTTTTGCCTTGGCCGGACTTTCGACGATGACTAAGTGCATGGGCATTGCGCCAGAGCCTAGAGAGCGAAGAGGGGAACTGTCAAAAACGCCTCTCCGTGATCATCTTTCGTGCTCACTCCTTTCCTCTGGAATAAGCCATTTTAATCTATTTATGTCTTGCGTAAGCGGAAAACTCGTGCGTGATGGCTTGCGGTAGCGGAAAGCAAGGGTACAGTGCGCGGCATCTACTCCCTTTCCCCCTATCCTTTATGTCCAAGCAGGATCTGATCGCCGCGATCGCGGACGCAGCCGGCATCACCAAGCGCGCCGCTGCCGACGCTCTGCAGGCTGTCATCAATATCGTTATGAAGAACCTGAAGAAGGGTATACCGGTGACAATCACCGGCTTCGGCACCTTCAAGCTCAGTCATCGCGCTGCGCGCATGGGTGTGAACCCGCGCAATCCGACCCAGAGGATCTCCATCCCGGCGATGAAAGTTCCGTCCTTTAAGGCGGGAAAGACGCTCAAAGATGCTGTTCGATAATTGAGTCCGAACGCAAAAGAGGAAGCCTCCGTAA
>CAYJTW010000122.1:0-1727 GCA_964373225.1 uncultured Candidatus Peribacteria bacterium | reverse complement strand
GTCTTCGCCGATCGTGCCGAAGTCGACGGTGACGCACTGTGGCGTGCCGATTTCGTCCTGGCGGCGGTAGCGTTTGCCGATAGAGCCGGTGACGTCGAAGTCGACGCGGAGATTCGTTTCCTGAATAATTTTTTTGTACAGTTCTTGTCCGCAGGCGATGAGGTTATCCTTCTTGCTCAAGGGGAGAATGGCGACCTGAACTGGAGCAATACGCGGATGCAAATGGAGGACGGTCCGTGTGTCATCCCCCTCAAGTTTCTCCTCATCGTACGCTTCGAGCAGCGTCATCAATGTCAGACGCGAGAGGCCAAAGGTCGGTTCAATCACGTGGGGGACAAACTTGATCTTGGCGTCGTCGGGATCGGTGTACTGCAGATCCTCGCCGGATTTTTCCATGTGGTTCTTGAGGTCGAAATCGGTCCGGTACGCGAGGCCGAACATTTCCTTCCAACCGAACGGCGTATGGTACTCCACGTCCGCCGTTCGCCTGGAGTAGTGTGAGAGTTCGTCCTTGGTGTGCTCGCGCACGCGAATCCGATCGGACGAAAATCCCATCTCGGCGATCCATGCCTGTTGTTCGCCGAGCCAGTAGTCAAACGTCTTCTCCCACTCCTCGGGCCGGATGAAGTACTCGAATTCCATCAGATCGAATTCGAGCGTCCGGAAGGTGAAGTTGCCCGGCGTGATCTCATTCCTGAATGCCTTCCCCACCGAGGCGATGCCGAAGGGCAGACGCTTGCGGGTGGTCCCCAAAATGTTCTTGAAATCGACAAACATCGCCTGCGCGATTTCGCCGCGCAGGTAGATGGGCGGGCTCTGCTCGCCTTCCACGGAGCCCATGCGCGTCTGGAAGAGGAGATTGAATTTGCGGGCGTCGGTCAGCTGCGTCTTGTCGCCGCAGTTGGGGCAGGCGATCTGTTTCTCTTTGATGATCGCGGTGAGCTCGGCGGGGGATTTGCCCTCCACTTTGATGTCGGGATACTTCGCCTCGATCAGATGGTCCGCGCGATGGCGCGCCTTGCATTTTTTGCAGTCGACCATCGCATCGTTGAAGTTCGCGGTGTGCCCGCTCGCTTCCCAGACTTTGGGATTCATCATGATGGCAGCGTCGAGCCCCACCATGTCCTGGCGCACGCGCACGAACCGGTCCCACCACCAGTCGCGGATCGCGTTCTTCATCTCCGTGCCGAGCGGGCCGTAGTCCCAGCTGTTACTGAGCCCTCCGTACATCTCCGAGCCCGGAAAAATGAATCCGCGCCGTTTGCAGAGCGAGACGAGGAGATCGAGGGAGGGGGCGGGCATGGGCGAAAAGGGGACCGACGGGACCGATGGTACCGAGTGAACCGGGGAAAGGGAACCGAAGGGCCGGCGTAACGGTCAGTCTGGATGACGGGAAAACCCGGCAATATACCTCTGCATGTCTTGTATCGTCATATCTTGCCGCGCTTTCACAAGATCGGCTTTTTCAGCGGGGTTCATCGTGCTTCCTTCTTCCGCGAGTTTTGTCCGGATCAGCAGCCACACCAATTTCTGCCGCATCGGATCGTCGTCATTTCCGTGTTCTTGATTTTGCATCCGCGAAACTCTAAAGACCGTCCGATACGCTGTAAAGAGGGTTCCGGTGAATTCCCAGAATGCCTCAACGCCAAGCCCAAAATCTGGTATACTGTCCGGATGTCTCCGAGCCTGCTTTCCCTGGAATTTTCCCTGCCCAAGACGCTCGTCGT
>CAYJTW010000121.1:0-1752 GCA_964373225.1 uncultured Candidatus Peribacteria bacterium | reverse complement strand
CTACGGCAGGCTCTACAAAGAGAAGGGGAGAGTGCAGGAGGTGGTGCCGGAGTGAAAGTGAACACCTAGCGTCGCTCAAGAATGTCCCATCCCTCCAGCATTCCTTCACAGAGGAAGTCCTGCAGCAAAGTAGAGTCATTCTCCCGCTGCGCTTTCTGCAAGGACGTATAATAGAATCTCTTCTTCTCCGGCCGGATCACCGCAGGAGGCATGTTGCGCAGCAGGAGCATCGCATGCATGAGCAGCCGCCCGACCCGACCGTTGCCGTCGGAGAAGGGGTGGATTTGTTCAAACCGCGCATGGATGTCCGTGATGAGCGCGATGCCGTCCGTGGGTTTGCGGCGAAGATCGGTCGTCAGATGTTTCATCAGCGCAGGAATCTTCAGATGGTTGGCCGTCGGCACGTCCGCGCCGACAATACGAACGCCATGGCGGCGATAGAATCCCGCGTCCTGCCGGATTCCATTTATGAGCATGCCATGAAGCCGGAGGATCAGGTCCTCCGTCAACGGACGCTTCGCAGCAAGATGATCAAATAGGTGGAGGAGAGCCGCCTGATGGTTCTTCGCCTCCAGTTGTTCTGTGAGCGTCTTATCTGGCAGTGTCGCGTTCTGGAAGAGCACGACCGCCGTTTCGGCTTCGGTCAGGGTGCTGCCTTCGATGGAGTTCGATGTGTACGTCAGGAGCAACGCAAACCGGTCGCGAATATCGGGACTCTCGAGGATTCTCCGTAGGACATTCTTCGTATGTCGCGCCTTCACCAGGAGCACAGCCTTCTTCGCCTCCAGCGCCTCGGCGGGAATAATCTTCAGGCCGGTGCATTCCCGGTACAGCGCCTCGACCCGTGCTTGCGCCTTCTTCCGCGGCATCGCCTTCCCGTTGATCCACCGGTTTATGGTCACGAACGACACCTTGAGTTCGAGAGCAAGCTCGGTCTGGCTGCGGTCGCTGAGACGCAGGATAGTGCGGAGCTGTTGGGAGGCGATCATGGCGAAAATGGAACTTTATAAAGTTTAGCATATTGGGGGAAATTTATAAAGTTATAAAATCACGGTTTTATGCTGCATTTTTCGGGATTTCGTTGAATATGATATTGGTAGCCGCCGATTTCAATCGGCGGCGAATAGACGAAAATACCGGCGAATTCATTCGCAAGGTCGGGGCAACGGTTCTTTTTTATGATCCGTACTTTTCCTTGATCTGTGCTACCACTCTTTCTGCTATTGCACGTACTCTTTCCTTGCCCGATTCGTATCCTGCTAGCATTTTCTCTTCAAATGATGCTCGTCTGTCCGAATCCATGTGTTCAACACGCCTGCAGAATTCATCATAAGGAAGGGGGACATACATTTTCAACAAATGCGCCTTTCGACCCTCACTTGTAAGCAACACGAAGATTCCGTTCCGGCTCTCGCTGATGAATTGTGTATACGCCAGGTAGAGTTTTTGAACCCCTGGATCTTGTTCGAGATTTGATGATGCCTTGCCAAAGACGAATGTTTTAATCGCAGAAAGCATTGGTGAAATCCTATCACTTCGCCCCCACCATCTCCACAACCTTCCCAAACACCTCCGGATGATGAATCGCGAGCTCGCTCAAGGTCTTCCGATTCAGTGCTACTTTCTTCTTCGTCAGCTGATCAATGAAGACCGAGTAGCGAATACCCTTCATCTTCAACGCCGCACTCAGGCGGGTGATCCAGAGCGAACGGAAATCGCGCTTCTTCAATCTGCGCGAGACGTAGGCGTTGG
>CAYJTW010000120.1:0-1767 GCA_964373225.1 uncultured Candidatus Peribacteria bacterium | reverse complement strand
GCATTCAAACAACGTACAGTCCCGATCGGCCGGAATCTGTTTATTGCGAGGAATGCTATCTGAAGGAGGTATACTGATCTCCTCATATGCATCCTTCGACTCCGCTCAGGATTACCTGCGCACAGTGCACCCATCCGTTCGAAATCACCGATGATGATATTGAGTTGCTGCAAAGAATTTCCCCCGTCATCGCGGGGCAGACATTTCCCCTTCCGCCACCAACGCTCTGCCCCGATTGCCGGAACATGCGGCGCGCTGCGTTCCGCAATGATCAGCACTATTACAAGAACACCTGCCATCTCTGTAAGAAATCTCTCATTTCTATCTATTCTCCCGATAAAAATATCCCGGTCCTCTGTTACGAGTGCTTCTGGTCCGATCGATTCGATCCTCTCCAGTATGGCAAGCCCTACGATCCAAACCGGTCATTCATCGAACAGTACGCGAAGATGCGGAGCGCTGTTCCCCGGCTCGCGATCTTCAATACGCAGAGCGAGAACTGTGAGTTTACTGTGCACAGCTCGCGCAACCGCAACTGCTACATGGCCAGCTCGCTCGGCGACAGCGAGAATATCTATTACAGCGATTGGGCGATCCACTGCCGCGATTCGATGGACCTCCTCATGTGCACGAACATGGAACTTTGCTACGACTGCATCGACAGCCGCGATTGCTACAACTGTGATTACGTTGAATTCTGCACCAATCTTTCCGACTGCGCGTACTGCTTCGACTGTAAAGGCTGCAACAACTGCATCGGCTGCGCTTCGATCCGCAATCGAAAGCATTGGATCCTCAACTGCGAATCAACGCCAGAGGAATGTGAACTCACGAAGAAAAAACTCAAGAACGACCCTGCTTTCCGCACCGATTTCCTAAAAAAATATTCGGCACTCAAGCTCCGCACACCGAAAGCGTACGCATGGAATATGAATGCTGAGAACAGCACGGGCAACTACATCGCAAACAGTCGTGGCGCCCGCTCCGCATTCCACGCATTGGACGTCGAAGACGGGGCGTTCCTCTGGGATGTGAACAAGATCAAGGATTGCATCGATCTGACGCGCGCATGGGAGGGAGAATTGCTCTACGACTGCACGGCGATCATCGATCTCAAGAACAGCTGCTTCTGCAATCTCACCTATCAGTGCCATCACATGCTCTACTGCGACAATTGCCACGGCAGCAACGACTGCTTCGGCTGCATGTCACTCAAGAAAAACAAATATTGCATCCTGAACACGCAGTTTTCGAAAGAAGAGTACGAAGAACTCGTTCCGAAGATCATCGAAGGGATGATGGCGGTCAAATCATGGGGTGAATTCTTTCCGGTGACACTCTCCGCATTCGGATACAACGAAACAAAAGCGAATGAATGGTATCCGATGAAAAAAACCGAGGTACTCAAGCGCGGATGGAAGTGGTCGGAGTACGATCCGCCCGCCCCGCAGAATGTAAAAACCATTCCGGCCGATAAACTTCCACCCACGATCAAAGAAATTCCCGACGACATCGTCCACTGGGCCGTCACGTGCGAGGTGACGGGCAAACCGTTCAAAATCATCCCGCAGGAACTGGAGTTCTACCGGAAGAAGGGGCTGCCGATCCCCCATCGCTCACCACATCAACGTCATCTGGACCGCCTCGCACACGAAAATCCGTTCACACTGTATGCGAGGCAATGCGGTAAATGCAGGAAAAAGTTGCAGACGACGTACAGTCCCGATCGGCCGGAATCTGTTTATTGCGAGGAATGTTATCTGCAGA
>CAYJTW010000119.1:0-1925 GCA_964373225.1 uncultured Candidatus Peribacteria bacterium | reverse complement strand
TCATCAATCTGATGATCGATGAACCGCTCGACGGTGATGCGATCATCGGGCGAGACGACTTTTGTGTGAATCGGCTGGCGGCGACCCGGCTTCTCCAGGAGAACCGAGAGATCATGATCGCCGTACGCAGTCAGCGCGAGCGTGCGCGGGATCGGTGTGGCGGTCATTGAGAGGAAGTGCGGGCTCCCCTTCTCACGGAGCCTCTGCCGTTGGACGACGCCGAAGCGATGCTGCTCATCGACGATCACGAGACGCAGATCACGGAACCTCACCTTGTCTTCGATCAGCGCGTGCGTGCCGATCACGATGTCGACGGTGCCGGCGGCGAGGCCAGAGCGGATGGCATCGGCTTCGGATTTTGGTGTGGACCCGGTGAGGAGGGCGAGGCGGGGTAAGGGAAATGCAGAATGCAGAATGCAGAACGGAGAATTATTTTTAACACGTGATTCTCCATTCTCCATTCTTCGTTCTCCGTTATGCGCATGAAGATAGCCATGAAGATTGAGGAGCAATCTTGTGATCCCCGCCGCATGCTGCCTCGCCAGTACCTCCGTGGGCACCATCAACGCACTCTGCCCATGATAGCGCAGAACATTTGCCATCACCGCGACCGCGACGAGCGTCTTGCCGGAGCCGACATCGCCTTCGAGCAACCGCGACATCGGCACATCCTTCTCCATGTCCCGAAGGATTTCGTAGATCGCGATCTTCTGGCTGTTTGTCGGAGTGAACTTCAGTGAAGCGAACAATGAACGAATCAGCTCCACATCCATCGGCGTCTTGAGCCGCGCATCCACTGCCTGTTGCCACTGCATTTTGCGCTCCAGCGCTGTTCGTTGAAGATCGTACATCCTCTCAAATGCGAGTCGCTCCATCGCGCGGTCCACGTGCGCCGGATCATCGGGAAAATGCAGAGCTTTGATCGTCTCGCTTCGGCTCAGGAGCTTCTCGTCATCAATGACCTCCTGCGGCAGCGTCTCCGGAATTTTTTCAATTGCCGGCTTGAGTAACGACATTTTCTCCCGCAGCCACCGCGTGTTGATCCGGTCATGCTGAGGATAAACCGGCACGAGGCGGCCCGAGTGGACGAGCGGCTTACCCGTCTGCTTTTCGAAGACCGGACTCTGCAGCTGGATCTTCCGTCCATTGAGCGTCAGCTTTCCCGTCAGCACGACCTCGTCGCCGTCGCTGATCATCCGTTTGATGTGCGGCTGATTGAACCACACGGCCTCCGCCGTCATACCGTCGCTATCCGTAAACAGCGCCGTGACGATCTGCCGACCGCCGCGGATGCGGACCATCTTGATGCCGGTGACCGACCCCCGAATCGTCACCTTCTCCCCGACCGGCGCCGTCGCGATGGTCTGCATCCGACTGAGATCTTCATGCGTACGAGGGAGGTAGAGGAGCAGGTCTTCGACCGTGCGGATTCCCATCAATTCCAGAGCCTCAAGAAAGTCCTTGGTGCTGCGCAGGACGGCCGAGAGGGGCGTAGAGAGCTCCATGGGAGAAGTATAGAACTGGAAGCCAAAATGTGATAGAATGGTTCGACAAGCTCACCCCAAGCAGTCGATGCCCGATTTCCACACCGCCATCGCGCAACACCAGAACCTCTCCGAAGCCGACCAGAAGAAGGCCGGACAGGCAACGGGCACGACGATGGACGACAAGCATGTGCAGTTCCTCACCGAACTGATCGCCATGATTGATCGCAAGGAGCTGGATGCTTCAATCCCCTCTTCGTTTCTCCATCAAAAAGCCTATGAAGCGCTGGATGAAGGAGGTCGCAATGCGGTGGACTTCGCACTGATGAACCTCGCGGACCAGCTGCGCATCATCGAAAGTTACTTCCGCAGCACCGCAACACCCAACGCCTCTCCTCAGCTTCAGACGATGATCGAGCATTTCTGGGACATGAAGAGTAG
>CAYJTW010000118.1:0-2006 GCA_964373225.1 uncultured Candidatus Peribacteria bacterium | reverse complement strand
CCGAAGTCCCCGGGCAGCTCATAGATGTGACGGTCAACGAGTGTGCAGTGGAACTCCTTTTGCGCTTTCTCAGAATCCTTCAGCTCCTGATCCACGTCGAGACTCTTCCATAGGATGATCTTCCCACCCGGGCCCGAAGGGCCCCCCTTTGGGGGCTTCACAAACGGGCTCGCATACTCCAGCAGGACGTTGATTTCGGCGACGGCCCGCGCGGTCACGATATCAAATTGTTCACGATACGTGCGGTCATGACCGAGCGTTTCGGCACGCCCGGAAATCAGGTCGACGTTCTTCAATCCCAGATGATCGGCGATGCGACGGACGGCGTCGATCTTCTTCTGCGTCGAATCCAGACCGGTGAAGTGAGCGTTGGGCAGACACATAGCGAGCGGGAGGAGAGGGAAGCCGCCGCCGGTGCCGATGTCCAAAATTGAGAATTGAGAATTGAGAATTGAGAATAATGGGAGCAATTCTAGAAATGAGAGTGAGTCCAAGATATTGCCGATCCAGCAATTCTCCTCCGTACGGAATGCGGAGAGATTCACTTTGGAATTCTCTTCTAAGAAGACCATTGTGAGCTTGCGGAGCCGGGATTCGAGTTCCAGAGTCATTTGCATCCTCGATAGTATGCATTCGAGTAAACGAATTAACGAGCATGGTTCGAATCTGCGACCATGCTACTTGGTATCAATGCCTCCCGCCCGTATACTCGTTCCGATTATGCCCCACGGTGACCGCATCGCCGAATTCCTGCTCTCCATTGGAGCGGTGAGGCTTTCGCCGAATGAACCCTTCACCTGGACGTCCGGCATCAAGTCACCCATCTACTGCGATAACCGGATGATCTACAGCCACCCCGAGGCGCGCAGCTTTGTCGTGCAGGCGCTGGTGAGCCGCGTGAAGGCGCTCCATGTTCCGCCGGACGTGATCGCGGGCACCGCGACGGCGGCCATCGGATGGGCAGCGCTCGTCGCGGACCGCCTGAACCTTCCGTTTATCTACGTCCGGGCGAAGGCCAAAGAGCACGGCGCGAAAAAGCGGATCGAAGGCGACCTGCGGAAGGCCGGACAACACGTGGTCGTCGTTGAGGATCTGATCAGTACGGGGGGCAGTTCGCTCAGTACCGTCGAGGCTCTGCGCGATGAGGGGAAGGCGATCGTGACCGATATCGTCTCGATCTTCACCTATGAGTTTGAATCGGCGACGGATTCGGCGCAGGAGAACGGCGTTCAGCTGCATCCGCTGACCACCATCACCAGCCTCGTGAAGATCGCTCTTGGGCAGGGGAGAATCGCGGAACAGGATGCAAAAATGATCGCTGCATTTGCCAAAGAGCCCCAAGAATGGGGGAAAAGAGTGTAATTGACAAGAGTGCATTATATGTTTATAATGCACTCATGACCAAAAAATCTCAGCAGCTTCGGCAAAACTTTAAGCCTCAGCTGGAACCTCTGGAAGACAGGACGATGCCTGTCGTCGGTGAATTTTGGCAGCCCAATGTCATCATTGAAAGTCCGAGAGCTGCCGAAATCTCCACGACAGCACCTGTGGCAAAGCCCATTGATTTTGGACAGATTCAAACAGCGGATGCTCTTCATAATGTTTTCGATCGAGGCGAGCAACACCCGGCTCCGGAGCCTTTCTCACCCCCTCGTTCCGCATTCAAACACCGTTTCGGAAAAAGTACGCTTAGACGTTCTGTCGCTGAAACATACCTTATCACGGGTGATAAAAGTCTGGCTTTTGCCGAAGGGGCGACCGTGGCGGATGTTGAATATCTTGATAGTGTGAAGCAGGCAAAAGGTGGAAAAGTCTCGGACATGGATATTGAGATTATCAACGTTTTCCAGCCGTAAATTTTAAAACTGCCTCAGGAATCGAAGATCGCCCTGATAAAATGAACGAAGGTCCGGAATCTGGTGTTTGATCATGAGCGGGCGCTCGACGCCGAAGCCGAAAGCAAACCCCTGCCATTTCTCGGGATCGATGCCGCAGTTTTTGAGGAC
>CAYJTW010000117.1:0-2012 GCA_964373225.1 uncultured Candidatus Peribacteria bacterium | reverse complement strand
CATCGGAGAGGAGCAGGACCACCGCGGGGGCGATGTCGTCGGGCTTTCCCATCCGGCCGAGCGGTGTTTTTTTGGAATATCGCTTCACGAATTCGTCCGGCTGGCCGTGGAAGATGCCCCCAGGGGAGAGGGTGTTCACACGGACGCCCGCGGGGCCGTAGAGCGAGGCGAAGTAGCGCGTCATCTGAATAATTCCTCCTTTAATGGCGGCGTAGGGAGCCGGACTCGTGAAGTTCATGCCTTCGTAGATCGGGAAATCCGGCGCGACGACACCGAAGATGGAGGCGATGTTCAGCAGCGATCCGCTCTTCTGTTTTTTCATCCGTGGGAGGACCACTTTGCAGCAGAGCGCGTAGCCGTTCAGATGGCTATCGACATTCTCCCTCCAGGATTCAAACGGCATGTCTTCAAACGACTTCGCCCAGTCGGCGGACTTGGGGTAGGCGTTGTTCACCCACCCGTCGATGCGCCCGTGTTTTTTCATCACCGCGTCGCACAATTGCTCAACGGAATCTGCGCTTCGGATATCCAGCGAGTGGTCGCCGCTTCCGATATCGTCTTTGCACGCGATGTCGGCGCAGATCGCGGTTCCTCCGGCATCGCGGATGTGTTCAATGAACACGCTGCCCAGGAGGCCTTTGCCTCCGGTCACGACGACTATTTTATCTTTCAGGTCCATGCGCAGAGTGTACCTCTCCGCGCTTTATCGGGCGAGCAAGGTCAAACCTGCGATACAGAGCACGGCGCCGAGAGCCTTCATGTGCGCCTGCAGCACTTCCAGTACAGAACGGATCAGGAATGTCGGCAGTGAGTTGAACGAGAAGCGCCAGACCTCCGCCCCGCTCCAGAGGAGGAACAGGAAGAGCAACGTTCCCCAGATGCCATCGAGGAATCCCATCATGTAGACGCTCTCGCCACCCCTCTTCACCTGGTATTTCCCCATCGATGCCCCGCCTTCCGTGAAGCAAGCGCCGAAGAGGACCAGGAGGAGGCCAGTCATTGTCGTGCATCCTAGCGATGTCATGGTGAGCTTGCGAACCAGATATCGGCGTGTCTTCTTCGCAAGCTCAGAATGACACGCCTACCGGTGTTGCTGCCTCTTGTTCCTACCGGCGCTTTCCGCAAAACTGCCATGGTGTCGAAATCGATACTTATCACCGGCGGAGCCGGCTTCATCGGCGTCAATGCCGCCGCGCACTTCATCAGCAAGGGTTGGGACGTGACGATCCTCGATAACTTCTCGCGCAAAGGCGTCGAACTCAACATCGCTTTCCTCGAGAAAAATTTTCCGGGGAAATTCACGGTCATGCGCGGGGATGTCCGGACGGATTCTGATGCATTGAAGAAGGCGGCTGACGCGCACGATGTGATTCTGCATCTCGCGGCACAGGTTGCTGTCACGACATCGGTCAAAAATCCGCGCGAGGATTTTTCCGTCAACGCGCTCGGCACGTTCAACGTGCTCGAAGCGGTTCGTGAATCCAAACGGAAACCGATTCTCCTCTACGCGTCGACCAATAAAGTCTACGGCGGGCTCGAAGGACAGAAGGTTACCGAAGAAGTCGATCACTACCGCTTCGCGAATCTGCCCGGAGGAGTCACCGAGCATGAACCCCTCGACTTTCACTCTCCCTACGGCTGCAGCAAAGGTGCCGCCGACCAGTATGTGCGTGACTACGCGCGTCTCTACAACCTCAAAACCGTCGTCTTCCGACAGTCCTGCGTGTACGGACCGCATCAGTTTGGCATCGAAGACCAGGGCTGGGTGGCATGGTTCCTGATCGCCGCGCTGCTCGGCCGGCCGATCCAGATTTACGGCAACGGCAAGCAGGTGCGCGATCTGCTCTTCGTCGACGATCTGATCCGCGCGTACGATTCTGCAATCGAAAATATCGGCACCGCCGCCGGACCCCAAAGGGGTCCCCCTTGGGGACAGATCTACAACCTCGGCGGGGGACCGGGCAACGCGCTGTCGCTCCTGCAATTCTTCGCGTTCCTCAAAAACGATCTTG
>CAYJTW010000116.1:0-2033 GCA_964373225.1 uncultured Candidatus Peribacteria bacterium | reverse complement strand
GATCGGATTGCCCCTGCCGTCGGTCTCCGAACCGGCCATTGGTGGGGTTTTCCATTTGTTCTACATGGGAAAAAGTGAGAGTAGAAACTTCTTCCCTGAAGACCGTTCCTGTTTCACGATAACTGAAAAGAGTGAATGATCGCCGGCCATTCCAAAAAATTGATGATAAATGCTGCCTGGTTCAGTAATTTTTATGAATGTCTTCGGTGCCTGTTTTGACTCGCGTATCAATTCCAATGCGCAAGGAAAGTATCTCAATCTTCGAGCACGATCATGGGCATATTTCTGATTGAGATGAATCCAGAAGTAATCGAAGAAAATCTTATCCTTCTTGAAGTACGCGGAACGCACGTAGGGACGGCGCTTCGTCTTTTTTTGAACGGAGCGGAAGATTCTTCTGACATGCGGCATCACATCGTCGTACTTGCGACCAAATAGAGGAAATATTCGGGAATGAAAAATTCCAGCAGCCTTTTCCTGAGGATTATTTCTCCTTCGCATGCGTCTTGAAGAATTTTTCCTCTTCTTCACGCCGCATTTCATCGTACATGCGGTCTTCGTCGCGCCGACGCTCCCATTCCAGATCGTCATCGAGCAGTCGATCGGTCTCTTGCTCCAGCTCGGACCAGTAGTCATCGTCCTTTTCGGTGAGTCCACTGGCACGGACTGTCTCTTCGGCTGTCCGCATGTGAATGCGGTGGCGCAGAATGCCGGACTGGACTTCCAACTCGAGTAGTTCTTTTTCCAGTGCTTCCTTCGTTGTGCGGAATGGCATAAAAATTGGGGGATATATAAAAGGAATCCAGTGTGCAGGCGGTGACCGCACTGGTGGAGGGGCTTCCAGACAAAATCTTTTCGTATTGCCTATCTTTCCTCTCTGCAAAGCCACATTGGACGTTCCACGACCCTGTGGAACATCCGGGCAGAATGCCCTAAAAACCCTCAGCTTTTCTTCCTGTACACCAACTCCGACGTAATCACCGTGCACTGCTGGTTGATGAATGCAAAAACCGCGTCGCGCTGCGCCTGCGCTTCGGGGATGTGCGCGTTACTGAAGTCCGTCTCCTGCGGAAAGTTAATCACGAGGAGTCCTCCGGGTCGCAGCGCGGTGAGGAGTTTTTTGATGATGATAAGCGGTTCGAATGTGTGCTCGAGACAGTCGAGCGTCGTGATGACCGCATAGCGATTGACGCCGAAATCCTCTGTACCGTCGACCGCAATCACATGACGCAACTGCGAGGACATCTGTGCTCGAACAAAATCGAGCGTCTGCGACGGAATGTCCGCGATGTCGACGGCGCGGTAGCCTTTTGATGCGAGGTAATGGACGAGCACCCCCGCTCCCCCGCCGTAATCGAGGATCGGATCATTGGAAGAAAGTCCCTCTGCGGCGATCAGGTGATACACGCGGAGGATTTTCTTCTTGTAGTTGTACTCCCCGCGGCTCAGGAACGCCTGCCGCCAGATATCTTTGTCGTGCTCGGCGTAGAAGGATTCCACATCAGCCTGCGTTTTGCGCGGCCGCGTATTCCACAGTTCGGTGAATCCCTCGCGCGATACGTAGTAGCGGACCAGGAATTCCTTGTCGCCGGAAAGTTTGTACGCACGTTTGACGAGCGGAACGATGCTCATCTTCTGGAAGAAGTATCGCGGGCATGCGAAGAGCAACACGTACTGGAGCAACCGGAGTTTTCCGGCCCCGAAGGGGCCCCCTTTGGGGGTCAGTGACCCATACGGATACTGCCCCGCGAGCTTCAGGAAGCTACGGACGATCGTCATATCGAGAGTATACCTCACCGATAGAACGCTTCGATGCCTTTTTTGTTGTCCCGCAGCCACTGGAGAAGCGTCCGGATGCCGGCGTGGACTTCGGTTGCCGCCGTCCACTGGAGGTCTTTGCCCGCCTTCGCATTATCGCTGATGAAGATCGGCTGATCGCCGGGGCGCCAGTCGGCGAAACTGGAACTGATCGTGAGTCCAAGATCGTTTTTGAGGAACGCGAAGAATTGCAGGAGCGACAGCGCGTTGCCCGG
>CAYJTW010000115.1:0-2044 GCA_964373225.1 uncultured Candidatus Peribacteria bacterium | reverse complement strand
GGTCTTCCTCTTCGGCTGATTGTTTGATAAACGCTTCCATCGCAGGATCAGAATCAAGAGCGTCATCAATTTCTTCCTGTTCTTCCGGATCATCTTCCAACCCAATCCCGTGCCACATCAATTCGGTCTCCCTCATTGCATAGCGGTCTTGACGCGGAACACTGACAAATATCTCTGCGGCAGCGCTCGCCGCGAGTGTCGATGCCATTGTCACCGTTTTCTGCCTGGCATGTATTCTGCAGTATTCATCCGCAATTGCCGCCGTGCCTCCTGGAGAATTCAGCAGGCAGGTCAATTGCATTTTTCCGTCCATGAGGACGGCGACGGTATCGGCATCGTAGCCCGATTCGCTGGCTGCGCGTTTTATACATTCGTCATTATCCTTCGGAGCGTCCGGCCTTCCCTGCCAGCTTTTAAAGCTGAGAATTTGTTGCGCTGCTGCCCCGGGCAACAGGACCCCTTTCCCGTGATGCATGAACGCGTGATCACCAGTATATGATTCGATAAGTGAACGGATGGAAATTTCGCCTCCAATCACGGACACGATCTGGCCGTCGAAGTCCTTCTTCATGCGATTGCTGATAGGGATGCCATTCTCTTGAGAAAATTGCATATCACTATTATTCACTATTTTTGCTATTCTGCAATGATCAACCCTAACACTCACAAATTGACTTTTCTCCTCCATTCCTCACTTTTTCTGCGTCGTTCTCTTTCTCCTGTCCCTCTCCTGCGCAGAGAGAATTTTCGCGTTGTGTTCGTACAGGCGAGCCAAGATGGAATGCCCGTTTTTTTCGTCCAGTTCGTTCGCAAAATGGCGTTGGAGGAATCCCGGCACCTCCGCGTGCCGGCGCTCTGACCACAACCACCGGACGATAAATTCCCCCGCGTGAACCACCGCTTCGCGGAACTTCGGGCTCTTGGGAAGCGATTCTTCATTCAGGAACGCGAGGACGTTCGGAGCATTCGCCGTCGCCGTCAGCGATTGCAGATGCTTCTCCCGCATCACGACCATCCCTTGCGTGATGCCCGTGCCGAGTTGCTCGCAGAGATCGATCACTTCCTGGTGCCTCCCGAGCGCGTACAGATTCATCACGTATGCCTCCGCCAGTCGGGCGTTGTTCCAGAGGAGCCCGATGGGGTGCACGTCTCCCCGCGCATCTGCGGCGGCATGCACACATTCCAATGCTTCGGCGTGCTTTCCGCGGCCGTGGAGCACGGTCATGATCACGTGGATGTGTTTTTCTTGCCATCGGTAGATTGTCGCCAGGCGGGGGAAGATGCCACAGAGGTTCTCATCCCATTCCGCAAAATCCTCATCTCGAAGGCGTTTTCTCAGAGATGATGCGATGAAGAGGTTCGGCAGCAGCGAGGGGATTCCCCGCTCCGCGCAGTACTCCTCAAATTCCCGGATGAGGTCTCGGTATTCCTCGTACGGCAACTCTTCCGGTGTGCGTTCCAGATCGCTCGGCCGTTCGGTGATACTCAAGTGTGCCGCGAGCACCTCGTAGAGAAGGTTTCGCACTTCCGCCGCCCAGCCCGGATTCCTTTCGCGGTGTTCGTTTTCGATGTCGATCACTTGGAGCGCGCGGCCGAAAAATTGCGATGAGACCGACGCGCGCTGATCATCGCGTCCGCGATCGCACACGATTCCCGCATCGAAGAGTTCCGCACGGACGTTGCCCTCGAGGAGCCTCAGCTTTGCCGCACTTTCGGTCAGATCGGCGATGATCTCTTTGTGCGCACGGCACGCGGCACAGTCCTGTGGCAGCGTGACGAGCGGTGGGGAGTGCGCGCGTTCCGGGAGCATCGAGAAACGAGAAGGGCAGTCATTTCAGAGTAAACCGCTGCAAACGTCAAATTCTCCGCTCACGGAGCCCTGCAATGTGCAGGATTGACATATTTCCTGCAATCCTTACTCTTTCTGCAATCTGTCGCCCTTTTTAGGGGTGTTCATCCTGTCGCAGGTCGAAGACCTGCTCCCCATTTATTCAGCACATCGAGCGAGTGGCTGCACGCGCGGTACCCGAGCGCGACCTGCAGC
>CAYJTW010000114.1:0-2088 GCA_964373225.1 uncultured Candidatus Peribacteria bacterium | reverse complement strand
TTCGCTCGGGACAGGCTCGAGCCGCCGTAGCTCAGCGGTAGAGCAACGGTATCGTAAACCGTGGGTCACCGGTTCAATCCCGGTCGGCGGCTCCATTCAACTTCATGTATGAAACAAGACGAACTCAAGAACAAGCTCACGCCGGAACAATTCCGTGTAACGCAGCAAAAAGGCACCGAACCCGCCTTCTGCGGCCTCTACTGGAACAATCACGAGAAGGGGATGTACCACTGTGTCTGCTGCGACGCGCCGCTCTTCGGGTCGGGAGAGAAGTTTGAGTCGGGCACGGGCTGGCCCAGCTACTTCCAGCCTCTGACGGAAGACGCGGTGAGGGAAGAAACGGACTCCAGTCATGGGATGCGAAGAACAGAAGTCCTCTGCGGCAACTGCGATGCCCACCTTGGTCACGTGTTTGATGATGGACCGCCACCGACGGGGAAGAGGTACTGTATTAATTCTGCTTCCCTCAAGTTCAAGAAAACATGAACATTTAGCGCCCTATCTGCTCCAATGCCCGTCGTGCCGACGCATTCGTGGGATCGATCCTCAAAACCTCTTTGAACTGCTCCGCCGCCCCGGTACGATCCCCACTCTTGTACAGGAGGAGCGCATAATTGATGCGGGCGGGGATGAAATCGGGTGCTTCGCCGATGGCCGCGGAAAATGCTTCCATCGCATCCTCAGGCTGCTTCTTGTCCGTATAGGCGACTCCCAGGTTATAGTGCGCTTCGGGGAAGAATGGATTGATGACGAGCGCGATGCGATACTCCCGGATCGCATCGTCGAGTTTTTGCTCCGCCATATACGTTGCCCCAAGATTGGTATGCGCCTCCAGGTACCGTTGATCAATCTCAATGGCACGGCGGAAGTCCGCTTCGGCGGCAGGATAGTTTTTCTCGGCAAAACGGACAAGTCCGCGACCCATGTAGGCGTCTTTGCTCTCGGGATTCAAGGCGAGAGCTTTGTCATACGCGGCGAGCGCCTCGGTGATCTTTCCCTGCTTGCGATAGACCGCCCCCAGGTTCGCGTAGATCTTCGGGTGAGGCTTGATCGCGAGCGCCTTCTCAAATTCACCGACCGCATCGTCCAGACGGCCTTCGAGCCGCCAGGCGTTCGCGATGTTGTTGTGGGCAACGTGCGATTCGGGATAATGAACGAGCACATTGCTGAGGAGCGTGTACGTCGTTCTCCAAATCTGCGACTGCCGATACGAGCGATATCCCAGGAACGCGATGATGCCGGCTGCGGCGAGAATGCTCAATCTTTGCATGTACGGGCGTGACACGGTCACGCCCGCGACGGTCATTTCCTCTCTCCATATGATCATCGCTGCCGCCACAATCGCGATGAAGATGCCGATCGACGGCACATACGCATACCGGTCGGATGCAAAATAGACGTCCAAATCCCCTCCTTTGGTGAAATTGAGGAATGTGGGCGCGAGCGTGATGAAGAAGAACAGCACTCCAAATATGACATCACGCACGCCACGGACAGCGCGGACATACATGCCCGCGATGATGAGGACAATGGCGATCCAGATGAGTATTGGAATGAAAAAATCGGGTGACGTGATCACAACATCTTTGTGGTAGGGATAGAGCAGTGAGAAATAATCGGGCCAGAGAATTTTCTGGAGGTAAAACAGGGAAGATTTTCCAGCCATCAGCATCTTCTCCCACGTGCTCGACGACGCGACCACGCCGGTCTTGCCGCCGATACCGATGAGGCCGAAGAGGATTGAGAGCGCGAAGAATGAGATTTTCTCGGTGATCAATTCCCTGTTCCATTTGCGCCCTTCCCGCCAATCAAGAAGGACCAAAATAATCGGAAGGGTAACGGCCATGATTTTGCTCAGTAACGCGAGCGCGAAGAACCCGACAGCCATCAGATACCATCTTCGAATCGGATAATCCCTCCACTTCATCCAATAAATGAGTGTCAGGAGGAAGAAGAATGTGGAGAGCAGATCTTTCCGCCCGCTCACCCACATGATGGCCTCGGTGTGGAGCGGATGGAGGAGGAACACCAGGCCGCAGAATATTCCCACCCATAGGGAGCGGGCATTCTCCAGGGAGCGGGCATTCT
>CAYJTW010000113.1:0-2144 GCA_964373225.1 uncultured Candidatus Peribacteria bacterium | reverse complement strand
GCCGCCATGAGCCAGAGCGCTCCAATCCCGAGGCCCGTGACGCCGCCCCACTTCACGGCGTTACGGAGTTCGTGCGCGCTACGACGACCGGCGGCGGTCGCGAGCCATGGAATGTGCGTGATCGCTTTGTTGCCGGTCCACTTGAGTGCTTCCCACGCGCCCCAGATGGGCGACGTTGCCGCTTTGACTCCGTACCAGAGATTCTTTCGCAGACCGAGTCCGGTGTTCTCATGTTTCCACCCGAGCATCCCGTACGCTCCGCGCATAGCGAGATTGCTCACTTTGCCCAACGCGTAGAGTCCGCCGGTCAGCGCCGGCGCAAGAATAGCCGTCGCACCAATCGTGCTCAGCGCACCGCCCGCGACGGGAATCCACGAACCGATCAACGGCAGGTTGGGGACAAGATTCTGCATCCCGGTGTACGCTCCCAGCGCCAAATCATTCGTTTGCAGAAAGGCCGGAAGGTAGGGGACGCTATTGGCAGCTGCGGCAGCGGCAAGCGATACACCGCCGATGGCAGTCATCGATGCGATTTTCTTGTTGCCCGTCATCGCCGCGGGATGATCGGATTCCTGCTCCGCATTGACCGCAGCGTCCGGCGGCTGCACCAGTGCACGGATACCCGGTGCCGTGAACTGCTGCGCGGGCGCAGCCGTATCGCGGGTCTGCGCGTCGGCCGCAGTGTCCTTCGGTTTCTCCGCTGCTTTCTCGGCCGCGTCTTGCGCTTCCTTCGCGGTTTCGGCTTTCTGTTCTTCGAGCGTCTTGCCGATGAGATTGTGCACGTCGGTATTAATTTTCCCCGCAATTTCATTCGCCTTCGCTGCACGTTTGGTGGGATCTTGCTCCTGCACGATTGCGTTGAGCAGCTGCGTCACATCGATGCTCGGATCAGTGGTTTTTTTGGTTTCGGGCATGGGTTTTGTTTTTCAGGGAAATCAAGACAGTATACCAGAAAAGAGTGGTCTGCGGAAGCTCGTGCGCACTGGACAGAGTGCGTGTTCTATGGGTGGTGTTCTGTACACCCGTGGAACGTAATTAGTGGCTACAGATAGAGCAAAAATCGAAGTTGCAAAAAACAAATAAAATTTCAATGTTGCAGTGTGGTTATGGATGCGGACAATGAGCGCCAATTCCTCCGAAATGAAGCTCATGAGTTCGTGAAAATATTCGCGACGATCATCAAAAATGTGCATGCAAAATGGACATTCAAGAAGAAGTACTTTTGAGCGCAGACATTTGTATTTTCGGTTGGATTTTGGACCTTTCGATTTTGACTTCCTGATCATGGAGGCAAAAAGGCAATGAACAAAACTCAACCAAAATTATAAAAAGCCATATCCGAAGTATCGATTTTCCGGTATACTTCCCTGATGTCTCCGAACCCAAAACCAACACAGGAACCGCCGGAGAATCCGTCCACTCCCGGGACGAGCGAGTGGTTCTACGACGAAATCATGCGACATATCGAACCCGATCTCGTCACGAATGTGATCCCCACGCACGCGGAAAAGTACAAAGACGAGACGCAGGAGGAGAGAGTGGAGCGCATGAAGGCGTACGACGCGGCGTTCACGATTTTCGACAAGGTTGCCGCAGAGTATGAAAAAGAATTCATGAACGATGTGCAGACACTCAAGAAGCAATCACGGTCGAAGGCGGTGAAGCAAGAGACGAAAGAAAAGAATAAAGAACTCAGGAACGTGGAAGAACAACTTGATCAAGAATGATCCCTCGTACGCTCGCCTGCGGGCGAGCTACTCCCGCCTCCGCTCCTTCGGAGCTACGGACGGGCAGGCGGGATGACACACTCACATAGATGCTCACTCGACTCCATCAACGGCACGATGACAGTAACCGCGAACGGCGGTTGATTCATCAGATGATGGGCCCCGATCACTTCGCGATGATGCAGTACAACAATCAACTGCGCATGCAGCAGGCGTTCATCGCGCGGCAGAACTGGCAGCTGCAGCTACAGATGCTCTATGGAAATAATTATACGGGGGCGCAGGCGCAGCAGTTCACGGCGAACGCCGCAGGCAATCAGCAGCAGCGTTTTGGTTCCGTTGCGTGGCGCGGCGGCATCAGCCCCTTCGGCACGGAGCCGCCCGGCAATGCCGGCATGCGTCCGTTCCCGCGCTCTC
>CAYJTW010000112.1:0-2177 GCA_964373225.1 uncultured Candidatus Peribacteria bacterium | reverse complement strand
ATGACAGAGATGTCATGGTGAGGTGCGAGGCGTCGCAACGCCGAGCCTCGAACAGTGACACGATGACAGGGATGTCATGGTGAGGTGCGAGGCGTCGCAACGCCGAGCCTCGAACCATGACGCCTCGCCCTCTCCCTCCCCATCAGTCCTTCCTTATATCTTTTCAGTTGCGGCTCGATCTTCCCGATCGCACGGTCAACCGCCTCGAGCACTTTGTTCCGGCGCGACTCGGAGCGCAGGACTTTCTTCGGCAGTTCCACGGTGATCATCACTTTCACCTGATCGCGGTTCTTCCTGGTCGGACGGCGCTGCGCTTCCACCCGGATCGCCGAGTCGGCATCCTTCAGTTTTTTGCAGTAGGTCGCTAATTTTCCGATTTTCCGCGCGAGCGTGACAAGTTCGCGATCCGAGTATGCAATACCTTTTTCAAAGTGGGTGATATTCATCATGGAGAGGATAAATGGTCCTTCTCCCTGATGCAAATTTCTGCTATAATTACTGGATTTACCGCATACAAGCTCCATGGACATTCCGCAACTCCAAGCCCTCATCAGCCGAAGCACATTGCTCACCAATGACGAGCGCACGTACTGGCTCGCCACGTTGCCTGCGATGCAGACAGCGCAGATCGCGAAACTTGTAGAGATCCTGACCGAAGCGGAAAAAGTTCCCCTCAAAGAAAGCGTCCACGAGTACTTCCAGGCCATCGGCACGCCTGCCGCACCCTCTCCCATTGCAGCGTAAACATTCACTTCCCCATATCCGTATGAAATATCTCTCTCTCCACTGCCGCGGCCACTCACTCTTTGCCGAGAAGAGGCTGTGCTTCCAGATTCCGGGGGGCGAAAGTCCGGAGCCGCCTGTTCCGGAGGATATCCAAAAGAGAAATGATGACGCACAAAAACAATCAGGAGAGAAAAATAAGAATGATGCTGAGCAGAAAGAGAAAACCGATCGCCAGAACAAACGCAAAGCGCTCCGCGCGGAACTCGCGAAGCTGTCCGGAGAAATCAAAATCCAGGCCCAAAGCAAGGAAAAACTCGATGAATTGCGCAAGAAGCAGCAGTCGCTCAACTTCCTCCTCGGCAGCGCGAACAATCAGGAACTCATCCGGGAGATCGCACAGGACATGAGCATGCCCGATCTTGAGGATCAACTTCGCCAGCTTGCCGACACCAAGACGGGCCAGGAAGCGATCAAACGCATTACCACCGGTCTCAATGCTCTCAATTCGGGCGTCGGCTTTGAGCAGTACACGAGTGAGGATGGCATTATGAAGTTTGCGCGCGACATCATCGGCAGCGACATTGGCAGCAATGTTCTGTCTGCGATGCGCGAGCGTGGTCTCACCATCCAGAACGAGACGATCATCCGGATTCTCTTTATCGCCATGCGCGGATTTGCCGCGAGCGCCTTCTCCACATCACGGTTCTTCAATGCATTCCCGGAACTCCGCGAGAAGGGCCGCCAGTTTCACTATCGCATCGCCCTCGAGGCGCAGGTTCGTTCGCAGGGAGGAAGTGTGCTGAATATGACCGAGTTGGTGACGCGCCCGATTGTTGAACTCAAATTGCTTGCGCTGGGCCAGAATGCCGATGCCAGCGAACAGCGATGGTACGACATGTACGAAGCATGGCGTACGATCGCGCAGCGCAACCGCCAGTCGAGCATGAGTGCGGCGGTCCCTCCGCTTCCGACGATCGCCCAGGCAATGAATGAAAAACGCACGAAGGACTACATTGCCGCGGTCAACGGCACGCCGACACCCACGCCGACATCCAATCCGACAGAAATCGGACAGGCACGGCAGCTCGGTGGTCTCGATTTCCCTGCCGATGGCATCGTTCGTGTTGAGGGAACGCCGCGCGTCATCACACATAATGCGAAGCAAGTGAAATTTGAACGCAATAGTGACAATCACTTCCTTGTCAAAATGCAGCCGGATTTTTCGATTAATCGTGTCATCAAATTTGCCGACGCTGCCGGTCAGGAAGCGGATGCACTCAAACTCAAAGCCGTTCCGGCCGTCACGACGACGGGAGATGTGGAAGTGGTTGCCTCCAAAGGCAACGTTGAGCGGACCGTCAAAGTGAGTCAGCTTGCACAGGCAATTGAGCAGAACCCGACAAGGACAAAAATCATCATCACGGACAATAACAGGTTGAATCTTCTCTAAT
>CAYJTW010000111.1:0-2191 GCA_964373225.1 uncultured Candidatus Peribacteria bacterium | reverse complement strand
CGTATCATTCACATCAATCCCATTCCTCGTCTTCGCAGCTTTTAACATGTCCTGAAAGACCTCTCCCGCACTCTTGATTTTCTGCAGGGTCAGGTAGGGATTCGTCTTCGCGAGGAATTGCAGCCCGTCGGAGGTGAAGTCTTTCGCGGTGAGAGTCGTGCCGCCCCCCCAGACGGCCGTGCCCGGCGCATTCTGCAAAATAAACTGGAGGTTACTCAGCCGCTTGGGCGTCGGATTGCCATCTGTGGAGGCTAGAGACGCAAGAAGGACTGGATCACCGGCGAAGGTCTCGCCGCCGACTCCGTAGGACGCCATCGCAAAGTCTTTCGCCAATTGAATGCGTTCCGCTTCCGACAGTCCGGCGAGGAAGCTCATCATCGCCTGCTCGCGTTCTATGGCAGCGGTGATATCGGGAGAGACGTGGCCCCCGCTCGCCACAACATCTGTTCCCGCCGCAGTCAGGGCTGCTTGCACAACCGTCACCGGTTTCCCCACCCACCCCGCCACCTCCGCAACCGTTGGGTTGCGCTGGACGGACCAGGCATAGCGCAAGAGCTGCGCCGCCCCCCCGTCCGGATCATTTTTGTGCCCCTCAATGATCGTGTTCTTTGTGCGTTCGAATATGTCATCGGACACGGGCCCCGTCGTATGCATACCGGCGGCCAGCTCGACATCACGCGCTGCCCAGACTGCCTGCTGCTGATTCCATATTTTCGCCTGATCCGCACCCTGCTGCCCGCTCACCACAAGATGTGCGCTGTAGAGCTCATTGAACTTCGGTTCGATGATGTCGCGCATGGACTGTGGTACCGCGGGGAGAACCGATGCCTGAATACCTATCCGTTCCCGGACAATCGTCGTGAACGCGTCCACGATCTGGTCCGCGGGGAGGTTGAGACCGGTGATGGCCTTCGTTTTTGCCGCAAAGTCCGCGGCCCAGTTGTAGCTTGCGCCGCCACTGAATGTCTGTTGGCCAGCGAGTTCGCCCATCCAGAGCATCGGCGCGGTCTTTGTGAGTGCCAACGTGTTGGTCGTCGTTTTGGAGACGATCGGATTGCTGATGATCAGTCCGGGGTTTTCCGGGATGTACATGTTCCATTCGACGCCGCTGAAGCTGTTATCCGGCCCGATAATGCGGAAGTTGTACCAGCGGTCGGGGATTTTGCCTTTCATGAAGTATGTCCCCTGCGTGCCCGAGAGGGCGATCTCGGAGGCTTGCGCGCCGGTAAACGCTCCGTGGTCGGTTTCCACCATCGTGACGCGGCTGCCCTCTTGCACAAACTGATACCGGAGAGTCAGGCCATCGTTGACTGCGATGATCTGCAGGCGCGGCGCGGCGGTGATCGTCTCGTGGTCGCCGGGGAGAGCCGCGGCCCTCTCCATGCCGTTGTAGGTCAACACGTGACCCGGCTGCATTCCCTGCGCAGCTCCTGCGGGAACGCCTTTGACGAAGAGCTGGATCGTGTATTGGCCTTCTACAAACATGCCTGCGTGCAGCTGTACGAAATTCATGTCGTTTTTCCCCGGTGGAAACACGATATCGCGCATTTCCATGTTCGGGCCGCGCATGATGGCGGTCGTTTGCTCGGGCAGGCCGTCGACCTGCAACTTCGCGATGCCGTTCTCCAGTCGCATGGTGATGTTCGGTGGTCCCGATTGCGTAACTTCTGCAGAACTCGCAATCTGATTGGTCAGCGGAATCACATGCTGCACATCTTTCGTGATGTCTCCGAACGTGAGCGTGACGCCGGCGGTCGTGATGGCGGTGAAATCGGTTTCCTGCCAGCCGATGCACTTCCCGGCGGCGTCATCGATGCGGATCTCGACCGTTTTGTAGGGGAAACGATGCGGCGATTCGCGCAGGGCGCTGAAGTACTCCTGGCCTTCCGCGGTCGCGACGGCGATGGGCGTCATCACGATGTTGTTGCGGTTGCCGTCCCATCGGTATTCACCGCGAAGCATGTTGACCTTTACCCCCGCCGGCAGATATGCGGTATCAAGCGACCACGCGTCGGAGCCTTCGCTCTTGATGACGAGCGTCAATTTCTCTTTCGTGATCTCGATGCGCTGCGTTGCAGGCGCGAGCGACGCGGTAACCACCACTTCAGGTGTCGGAATGGAGACCGTTGCGGGAGAGGGAGTGGGAGCAGCCGCTTCCTGCGAGACAGATGACGGCAAAAGAGGAGTGTTT
>CAYJTW010000110.1:0-2266 GCA_964373225.1 uncultured Candidatus Peribacteria bacterium | reverse complement strand
TCCTGCGCATGATGTGAGGATGAGGAGGCCGAGAACCGAGAGGATGAGGATGAAGCGGTGCATGAGAGACACGGGAAGAGCAGTTGCACACCGAATAGCATGCATCGCGCTCAATCGTACTGTGGTTCAGCGGGATTGCAACCCCTCGATACCCTGTGACGCAGTCACGAGCTACTCCCACCTTCGCCATCGGGCTACGGTGGGCAGGCGGGGTGACAGATTGGTTCCCAATTGTCATCAGTGGAAAGCTTATTGGGGATGCGCTTTCCGCATTTCTTACATTCGTGCATGACCATCCAGCCTTTCTTCCCCGTCTGATCGAGGCCGACGGGTTCCATCAATCCTCCGCACAGGGAAGCCCTGTCGCCGGGGCCCTGGTCATCCACATGTTTGCTCCACAGGCAGTGAGGACAATGATTTCTATACGTCCCATGGAGCAGGGGAGTCACCGGGACTCCGCAGTGTTCGCACAAAAAAGGCTCTTCACGTGCAATGAATGTCATACATTGAATCGAAAATGCATCACATCACCATCTTGAACAATATACGCGCGCCCTTCCTGCCGCATCTTTCCTGCCTCTTTGGCTTTCAGTTCTGAACCTAACTGAACAAAATCCTTGTACGAGATTGTCTCGGCGCAGATGAATCCTTTCTCAAAATCTGTGTGAATCACGCCCGCGGATTGCGGCGCGGTCCAGCCCGCGTGGATGGTCCATGCGCGAACTTCTTCCGGCCCCGCGGTGAAGTACGTGGCGTAGCCGAGGCGGTGGTACGCGGCGCGGATCAGGCGGTTCAATCCCGACGAGTCGACGCCAAGATCCTTGAGGAACGTCTTGGCCTCCTCGCCCGTCAGATCCTGCAGGTCTTCTTCGATCTTCGCGGAGATGATGACGATCTCGTCCTCTCTCCTGCCCTCACCCGCCGCCGCCATTGCGGCGGCACCCTCTCCCACTGCGGCGGGAGAGGGAAGAAGGAGCCGCGTACGAGTTTCCTCCACTGTTAGATTTTTCATTTGTTCTTCCGAGGCATTCACCGCGAAGATGACGGGCTTGAGCGTCATCAGCTGCATCTGATCAGCCAGCGGACGTTCATCCTTGTCGAATGTCAGTGACGATGCGGGTTTGCCCTGTTCGAGAACAGCTTTGATCTTCTCCGCGAGCGCGAGCTCCACTTTCGCATCTTTGTTGCCCGTCCGCGCACCACCCTGCACCCGATCAATCCGCTTCTTGATCGTGTCGAGATCGGCGAGCGCGAGTTCGGTATCGATCGTCTCGCGGTCGCGTTTTGGATCAACAGAACCTTCCACGTGGATGATATCGCCGCCTTCAAAAATCCGGACGACGTGGCAGATGGCGTCAACTTCGCGGACAAAGCTCAAGAATTTATTGCCGAGGCCTTCCCCCGCACTCGCGCCCTTCACCAGGCCAGCGATATCGACGAACTCCACCGCGGCGGGAATCGTCTTCTTCGGCTTCACGAGATCGGCGAGAACCCTCAACCGTTCATCGGGCACCTCGACGATGCCGACGTTCGGATCGATCGTGCAGAAGGGGTAGTTCGCCGCCTGCGCGCCCTTGCTCCGTGTGAGTGCGTTGAAGAGCGTGGATTTGCCGACGTTGGGTAAACCAACAATGCCTATTCTCAGAGCCATAGCGGTGGTCAGTATGAGTCAATAAATGCCCTTTTGGAAGCGACAAAGTGAATATTGACAAAAATAGAAATTATTCTTAAAATACCTATCCCTTCCATGCGCCTGCGCCTCCTCACCCTCGGCGTTCTCACCCTGTTCTCGGCGGGTATTGTTCCCATTGCCAGCGCCCAGGATGCCGGCAGTCAGCAGATCAGCCGTGCGGAACTCCTCCAGGTGCTGCTCGACGCGCGGGAGGACACTCGCGCGAATGTGGAGAAGACCAAGACACGACTCTCCAGGCTTCCGCTCTTCACCGACGTCGAGCCGAGCGAGTGGTACGCGCCGTACGCCGAAGTCGCCTTCATGACGCGCGTCACCTCGGGATTCCCGGACCGTACGCTGCGTCCGAATGACTCTGTGCCGGTCGAAGAGGCGATCACGCTGCTCATGCGTGCCTACCGCCAGCCGGGTGTCCGCGTTGCCGGCGACACGGAGTGGTTTGCGCCGTTCGTCCGCGGAGCGCTTGCCAAGAACCTCGTCGCGAACCCGTGGTCGATCCGCATCGGCCAGCCGGTCACGCGCGGACAGTTTGAGGACATGGTGCAGCGGATGGAGACGGTGATACAACCGGGCAGC
>CAYJTW010000109.1:0-2272 GCA_964373225.1 uncultured Candidatus Peribacteria bacterium | reverse complement strand
GACAGCGAGATAGACTTTCGCCTCTTCGTCCGTCAGGCCGAGCTTGAGCAACTCCGTGATCACTCAATCATGATACCGGTGTTGTCGAAGTTTTTCTACAGTTTTTAGTATCTAAAAATTGGCTTATTTAAGCCATAAATAATGATAACACTGCATGACTGTTGGACGAAAATAACGTCCAGATGCATACTGTGCGGCGTCACAGAAATCACAAGAAGCAACTGCCCAAGTCATACCTCTATTTCTGTATGTCTTCATCGTGCGCACAGTGCCGGCAACGCTTCGAGATCACCAAAGAGGATCTCAACTTCTACGAGAGAGTCTCTCCCGTCATCGCGGGAAAGACGTACCTGATTCCCCCGCCTCTGTTCTGTCCTGATTGTCGGATGCAACGGCGGTACGCGTTCCGCAATGAACGTCATCTCTATCACCGGAAATGCGACAAGACGGGAAAGCAAATCATCTCCAACATCTCTCCCGATAAGCCATGCACGGTCTACATGAACGATGTCTGGTGGAGCGACCAGTGGAATGCGAGAACGTACGGGCGTGAGTTTGATTTTTCGCGGCCATTCTTCGAGCAGTATGCGGAGTTGCGCGCGCAAGTCCCCCGCATTTCCCTCTTCCAGTGGTTTTCGGAGAACAGTGAGTACTGCAACTACGCCGGCCACGTGAAAGACTGCTATCTGATCTTCGGATCGGTCTACGCGGAGAGTTGCTACTACGGTTCCCCGTATTACTCGAAGAACTGCGTCGATACGCTCGTCGTGCGCGACTGCGAGCGGTGCTACGAATGCGTCGATAGCCGCAAGCTCTACGAGTGCATCGGCTGCCGCGACTGCCATAACGGGCGTAATCTTCTGTTCTGCTACGACTGCCAGAGCTGTCAGGACTGCATCGGCTGCGCGGGGTTGCGTCAGAAGCAGTACTGCATCCTCAACAAACAATATTCAAAGGAGGAATATCAGAAGCTCCGCGCAAAGTTCAACCTCTCTGATCCCAAAACGCATGAGTCGCTGCGGGAGAAGCTGAAAAAGATGTCGCTCTCGGTCCCCCATCGCTACATGCAGGGTGCGCAATCTGAGAACACTAGCGGTAACTACGTCTATCAATCCAAGAACGTTCTCGATTCGTATTACGCCGACCGCTCAGAAGACTGTCGGTACTGCGCGCAGGTAGTCGATTTGAAGGACTGTTTCGACATCAACTTCACCGAAGAGAACGAGCTCTGCTACGAGTACATCGGCGCGTACCAGAACGGGCGGACGCTCTTCTCACTCTTCAGCAATCAATTGCATGACGGCATCTACTGCGATGCCTGCTACACCTCGAAGAATCTGTTTGGATGCTGCGGGATCCGGAGTAGCGAGTACTGCATTCTAAACAAGCAGTATTCAAAAGAAGAATACGAGAAGCTGGTGCCAAAGATCATCGAGCACATGCGAAATGATGGTGGCGGTGCCATGAACCCGAGCACGGGACGTGCGAGTGGTTCATGGGGGGAATTCTTTCCCGGAACGCTCTCTCCGTTCGGCTACAACGAAACAGTCGCGCAGGAATACTTTCCACTCACGGAGAAAGATGTGAAGAAGAAAGGCTGGCACTGGCACCACGAACAAGAATCGAAAGAGCAGTACATGGGTCCCGCCGCAGAGATTCCGCGCAAGATCGAAGACGTCGACGAAAGCATCTGCCAAAGGATTCTCATCTGTGAAGCTACCGGCAGCCCGTACAAGATCATCCCGCAGGAACTGACGTTCTATAAGGAGATGGGCATTCCCATTCCGCGGAAGTGCCCCAACGAGCGACATCGGGAACGGATGGCGCTGCGCAACCCCCGCAAACTCTGGAAGCGCAACTGCATGAAGTGCAAGAAGGACATCATGACGACCTATGCGCCGGAGAGGCCGGAGATTGTGTATTGCGAAGCGTGTTATTTGAGTAACGTCTACTGAGATATGTTTTTCCTAAACTTCAGAAATCAAAGCGGAGCCCTGAGCCTGTCGAAGGGTGAAGAGTGTTGTTTATCTGCTGTGTATTGATGATTATGTTTGCCTATTTCTGTTCCATCCGGGGAAACTTGGCCGTCATGCAGTTACCTGAACGTGCTTCTCCAGGCTTCTGGAATCATCAACAATCTCCTCTCCTTCCTCCTTTAACACTGCAATGCAGCCTTCAATCGCGTCTTGTGCCATGCGTTCAGCTTCCTCGATTGTCGCTCCGTATGTCACGCATCCCGGGAGCGACGGCACCAGAACGGTATAGCCACCCT
>CAYJTW010000108.1:0-2346 GCA_964373225.1 uncultured Candidatus Peribacteria bacterium | reverse complement strand
TCAGCTGCCGCATCGAGAGCATCTTCGACTCGTTCGAGATTCGGATTCTGCGCGTTCAGTTCCTTGAGAAGCGACTGTGTTCGAGTATCGAACGTCTTTAAAAAAGCCTGTGAGCTCTCGCGGATCTGGGCCGTTTGTTTTTTTGCGTCAGGTCCGTTGTGCGCGTAGGCATTTGCGACAGCCTGCGCGGCACGCTCTTTCACAAGAGCCTGAGACATTTGCGCAAAGCCGGGTTGCTGCGCGACCAGCGCCTTTCGCACGGCTTGAAAGGGGGCGCCGGCCACGCCTCCGGCATCCAACGCATCATAGACACGCCCGATCGTCACGCGCCAGCTCATCGCATCTCGTAGCCGACGCACGTGAGTCAATGCGTTGCGCTCAAGCCCTTCATCCCGGGGAACCCCCGGAAATCGCTGGCGCAGCGTTGCGTACCGATCCATCGTGCGCAGCGACCGGCTAACTACGTTGGGAAGCAGTCTCCACAGGGACTCGCGCATCATGGTGACGCTTTGATTCGTGGGATCTACATCCCTGTTCCCTCCAACGCCTACTTGCTGCTGCAAACGGCGCAAGCTCGCAGCGGTCAGGTTGATAGCGGACAACTGTTCAAAATTATCCAGTGGATGCTGATTGGCAATTTTTTCGATCTGCACCAAAGAATCTTGATTGACCTTTACTGCAGTTTGACCGTCAGGTGGACGGACTGTGAGGTGCGTATCAATCGCCTTCCGCAGGGGTTCGCTGCGCGTAGGATGCCCGTGAAAAATGTCCCACGCCTGATTGATTGACGGATCAAGAGCGTTGCGCGCATCAACTGTCTCCTTGAGCTCTTTTGCCCCGGTAGGAGGGTGAGGCCGGAATGTTTCATTGAACGGCATAGATACATGTGAATAGGAAAATCTCTAGCGTCCTCCTCGATCCCGACGACCGCCGAGAACGCCGGCTGCGTCAGCCGGTCTTGATCCAACTCCTGTATTCAACGGCGCCTGGGATTTTTGAAATCTCCGAAACCAGTCAACCGTGGTTTTTGCGAACTCAAACTCTTTGTCGGCAAGATACTGAAAGAGCATCGGCAAACCGAAATATGCTGTTCCGAGAACGGCGACAATGGTGGTAATCGGGTACCGGATGGGAAAAGACAGAACATTTACCGTCGTGTTCGCGAGTATCCGTCCCGCTTTCCACAGGAAAGCTTCCTTCTTCACCGTCTGATCAAGCTTGCGATTGATGTCCTCCAATTGTTTTGCGAGGACGGCAGGATCGGCGGAGGATTCCCGGAGCGAACGAAGCTCGCTGAGGAGAAGCGCATGAAGATCTTTGCTGTCACATTTCGCGATGCGGCGAATCTCCTCGTCAGGAAGAGTGATGCCCTGCTCTTTGAGTGCGTCGCGAAGAACCTCCTCGCGCGGGGTCATTTTCTCGATGTTTGCATCTCTGCGGGTCATGGGAAATCAGGCGGAAATGGTTTCTCCGTTGCTTTCGAGCAGCGCGTGGCGGAGGGAAGAAAGCATGGCAATTTCTTCCAGAGCCTCGGTTGTTTTGAGCAGAGGCAGACATGCAGCAATGAAACCGCGGAGAAAAACGGCTCCGAGAGGGAAGAGCATGTCGAGAAATACATCCTGGGGAATGCCCTTTGACCGCAGTGCAGCGGTGAGAGCGGCAGAGGAGTCGACGGTACGGAACGTATCGAGATGTGCTAGGAACTCCGGGGATGTGCGGCGGAACATCTCTTGGCGGAGATGGAGTTCCTCCGGAGATTCATACGTGTTTAGCATTTCCTCCTCCACAGCCCACCCCTTCCGCAATTCTTTCGGCAATTTCTCAAAGAAATCGCGTTCGCTTGCCGTCAGGTGGAGTATCTTTTGGGACATCGGATTGGTGTACGGAAATCCCCTTATTATAGCCTAAAACCCGTCCTCCGTCTCGTTTCATGTAATGGTCAACTATTCATTTATTTGATATAATACTAGTTGAACATGCACACCCTCTCAAAGCATCTCTTTCGCACTTTTTCGACGCTTATTTCGGTCCTTATTTTCACCAATACGGCCATCCCGGCGATGGCCCAGATGCCGCAGTTCCAGACCCCCTACGTGACCCGCGCGGAAGCGGCGATGATCCTGCTACAGGCGAGAGTCCCCAACATCCCCGCGCTCCAGAGCAACGGCGAATTTCCGGATGTCCCCAAAGGCGCCTGGTACGAACGATACGTCGTGATCGGCGAACGGCTCGGCATACTCCAGGCGCACGCCGTCACGCGCCGCATTCGTCCGGATGACCCCGTGACACGCGCGGAATTCGTTTCGATGCTCGCAAAAACGTTCGGCGTGAACACCACGCTCTTTG
>CAYJTW010000107.1:592-2386 GCA_964373225.1 uncultured Candidatus Peribacteria bacterium | reverse complement strand
AAACGACTCGCCGGCGGAGGCGATCCCGTCACCGGCCGCCCCGCCGATCCACACCGTCAACTCTGATCCGGTTTGCGCCATCGCTGTTCCTACACCAGCGCCGCTTTCTTCGACGCGGCCGACGCCTGGGTGCTGACCTGCTGCGTCATCTTCGTGATCTTGGCGGCCACGGCCAAGGCTTCGCCAAACCGCCGCTGCCACATGTTCCGCCCGAAGATGAACCCAGTGACCCCCGCTTCCAGCGCGACCTGGACGTCGTCAAAGAGCTCGTCGTCGCTGCGCTTGGCGCCCCCGGACATCAAGGTCAGCGTCCGGCCGGCGGAGGCCACGACGTGCTCCAGCATCTCCTTCTTGGAGAGCTTCAAGTCACGGTATTCCCTCGGGTACAGCGACCGTTTCTCCTCATCAACCTTCGGGTAATTCACTTTGACGACGTCCGCCCCCAGCTCTTGGGCCACGCGCGCGGCGTAGTCGACCGCATAGAGGCTGTCGCGCCCGCCCTTCTGCTCGATGAACTTGCCACGGGGATACGCCCAGATGATGACTGGCAGGCCCGCGCGCTCCGCCTCGCGACGGACCCTCCCGAACTGGATAAAGTCGTCATCCTGCCGCGGGGAGCCGACGTAGGAGGTGTAGCCGATGGCATCCGCCCCGAGCCGCACCGCATCCTCGACGGACGCGTGGCAGGGCGAGAAGGCTTCGTCGTCGGGCGGCACTTCCGTCTTGCCGTTGATCTTCAAGATGAGCGGCACTTTGCCGGCGAAGGTCCGCAGGTATTTCTCGGCGAGCCCGATTTGAAAGGCGATGGCCGAGAAGCCGCCTTCAAGGGCGAGCCGCAATTGGAACTCGGGATTCAAGCTCTCCGAATTGACGAAGAAATCCCGCGGCCCATGCTCCAGGCCCTGGTCGATGGGCAGGACCATCAGGCGCCCGTTGCCCGGCCCGTACTTGTAGAGCAACCGATAGAGCCGGGCCTTCTTGCCGGTCGGCAAATCGAGATCCTCGAGGGTCACGGGTCGCTTCGACATGCCTCCACTCCTTCCGTTAGGCTTCACACCATGTGGTGGCCGCAAGAGAGCCCTGCGGTCAACCCCGCGGGGCCGCCTGCCACGAACGAGGACGCCGTCCAGTCCGCTCAGGCGTCGAACCGGATGCCGGCTTCCTTCAGAAACCGCCGATCAGAATCCGTCAGCTCGAAGCGGAACTCTCCCCCGGCCGGTTTGCCGTCAATCAGCGGCACGACGTAGACGGCCAACTCGACATGCTCCTCGCGGAGCATCTTGCGCAAGTCGTCGAACTCGGCCGCCCGCGCGACCATCCGCTGAATGGCTTTGTTCAACCGCTTCAGATGCTTGCCCAGCCGCTTCTCAATCCCCATTCGTCACGCCTCCTTGGATTGCTGCGTCCAGCGCTTTCGCGGCCGTCTGCGAAATGCGCATGGAGCAGAATTTCGGCCCGCACATGGAACAGAACTTCGCGTCTTTGTAAAACCCGTCCGGCAGCGTCTCGTCGTGCATCCGCCGCGCCGTATCCGGATCGAGGGAGAGCGCAAACTGCTGCTCCCAGTCAAACGTGAAGCGCGCGTGTGACAACGCGTCGTCGCGATGCCGCGCGCCGCGCCGATTGCGTGCGACATCGGCCGCGTGCGCCGCGATCTTATAGGCGATCACCCCGGCTCTAACATCCTCCTCATTCGGCAGCCCGAGGTGTTCTTTGGGCGTCACATAGCAGAGCAGGCTTGAGCCGTACCAACCCACCATGGCCGCGCCAATGGCCGACGTGATGTGGTCATAG
>CAYJTW010000107.1:0-582 GCA_964373225.1 uncultured Candidatus Peribacteria bacterium | reverse complement strand
GGTCATAGCCCGGTGCGATGTCCGTCACAAGCGGCCCCAGGGTGTAGAACGGGGCCTCATGGCAGTACCGCTGCTGGAGCTTGACGTTCATTTCTAGTTGATCCATGGGGACGTGCCCAGGACCTTCCACCATGACCTGGACATCCCTCGCCCACGCCCGCTCGGTTAACTCACCGAGCGTTTTAAGCTCCGCGAGCTGCGCTTCGTCGGACGCATCGGCCAGGCAGCCGGGCCGCAGGCTGTCTCCCAAACTGTAGCTCACGTCGTGCTCCCGTAAGATCTCCGTGATCTCATCGAACTGCTCATAGAGCGGGTTCTGAGCCCGATGGGCCGACATCCACTGAGCGATCAGGCTTCCTCCGCGGCTCACGATGCCGGTGATCCGGTGTCTCGTGAGCGGCAGATGCTCGTAGAGGATCCCGGCATGGATCGTCATGTAGTCCACGCCCTGCTCCGCCTGCTCACGGATGACACCGAGCAACAGCGCGGGGGTCAGGTCTTCAACACGCCGCACCCGCGTCACCGCCTCATAGATGGGCACGGTGCCCACCGGCACGGGGCTGGCGGCGATGATCGCCTTGC
>CAYJTW010000106.1:0-2485 GCA_964373225.1 uncultured Candidatus Peribacteria bacterium | reverse complement strand
GAGCTACAGGGGAAGGAGTGACAATGATACGGTAGATGAAAGATCTGATGGAACAGGGGTGGATCCTTCGCTCGCCTGCGGGCGAGCTACGGCCTGCAGACAGGGGAACGGGAGCCCGCGCAGTATAGATTGCCGCACGGGGGGAGCGCTACTGGATGAGAAAACCCCGGCAGAGGCGACTTTTGGCCTCACTTCATCCCCACCGCCGCGGGAGGCGCAAAAGCGTGCTTCTCCCATTCCGCATGGAGCGCATCGACGCTCTTGCCATAATGCCGCTGCAGCGCTGCATCAATGTCTCCCTTGACCGCATCCTGCGCGAATTTGGTCACGCCATGCGGGCCGTTCTTGTGTGCAGCGAGCAATTCGACCAGCGTGACGCTCTGCGCATAGAAGGCGCCGATGCGCTTGGGTGCCGGGTAGTCATCCAATGCCAGAAGCTCACGCGTTGTGAAGAGCGTTCCGTCTTTGCGGAAACCGGGGAGGCTCCTGGCATGATCCCTGATCGTCCCATTCTCCTCCAGAACCGCGATGCCTTCATCGAGCCACCGCGGAACATGGAATGTGCCGAAATTGCCGGCGAGAACGGTGTGCGTGACTTCGTGCGGGAGGACGGTGACGAGAACTTTGTCTACCTCTCCGTGCATATGAATTCCGCGCCGGACGATCCGGCCGGTGAGTGATTCCATTTCGATGGAGGAATGTCCGGGACTGTATTTCGGCAGACCTGTCTTCCGGGAGTACTCGTCGACGCTTGGATGATACTGCACCTCACACGGCCATTCCCACTTCTCCGCACCCAGTCCGAGCCACTTCTTCCGCGTGTCCGTGCGTACCTTCTCGAGCCGTGCGGCAACGGTTGTCGCGTCATTCTCGTCGAGCTTGCTGAGCAACCGGAAATTATCCGTCGTCGATTCGCGGATGTCATTGTTATGCAACACGTGTTTTATTTTTGTGGCAGCCTCTTGCTGGAGTCGTTCCACATCCGGCCCTGTTTGTTGTGAGAACGCGAGGGGCGTACCCAAAGCAGCAAGTGCTCCGATGAGCAGGACCGCCGTACGGAGAAGCGATCGCACAGAGGAACGCTACCTCTCCGCCATCACCGCGCAATGAGTTTGTGACATCCCGTGCGTTCCGGGCTTCGCCAAGACGGAAATTCGGTTATCGGCGCTCTTGAAGATTTTGCGTACTTTCTTTCCTTTCGGCACTCGTTTCCCCCATGGTCATCGGCTAGGATCCGTCCCGCACTATTTTCCCCACGGACACACATGACCCTCTTTCGTTTTCGCACGCTCATCGGCGCAGGGATGACGGTGATCCAGGGCAACCGCAGCAGCGCCAAATCGCATTAACAGGATCTCACTTTCCGCTTCTTGCCCACCTCTCTCCGCATGCGCCTCTCCACTCTCGCACGCATTTTCCTGCTCCTCCCTCTGTTGCTGACCGCAACCGCTTTCGCCCAGGAAATTCCGACATGCAGTTCACGCTTGCCGTCGATGGAACGGGCCAAATGCCTGGTGGACTGGCATAAGCAGACGATGATCCAGTTCGGGCGCGCCTCTTCCTCGTCGTACTCCCGCCCGGCATCGTCGGCCGGGTCCACTTCTTTTCGCTCCGTCGTCACCGGGGCCACATCCAGCAGCAGCCCGGTGCTCTCGTGCAGCCGCGCGTACGGCGCGGTCCGGGCGGCATGCCTGGTACAGCAGCGAAAGGACCTGCTCAAGCAACTCGCGGAGCGCAAGTACGTCCCTCCCCCACCCCCACCGTCCGCGAAACCCCGCAATTGCGCCCGCTACACCGATGGCGCAACCCGCATGCGCTGCCTGGGCGGCGGTGAAATTATCCTGAGCAGTTCCAGCGCCCCGGTCAGTTCGAGCAGCAGCATGAGTGGCGCATCGAGCTCTGCCGGTGCTCAGTAGTCCCCCGCACCCTGTATCGGAAGTGCGTGGTTGATTGTCGTAGAGGGCAACAACATCCGTGAACTTTTGCAACATGTGAGGATTGTCGCCGGAGCGGGATAGATGCAAGATGGGGGCACGATGAATCCCATCCGCTACCTCCGCGCACTCCTTGTCGCCTTCGTTCTCTTCGTGCTCCTCGATGCTTTTTGGCACGGCGGGATCATGGCCGGCTTCTACAATCAGCGTCTCACGTTCATCAACCCCGCGATCGTCGGGACGCCGATCGGCTTCTCGCCATTCATCCTCTTCGTGGCGGCGATCAACGCCGTCGCCCTCTCGTACTTCATTTTGAGCCACATCGAAGATGGCAAGCCCATGGCGAACGCCGCGTGGATCGGCGCACTGCTCGGGTTCACGGTGACGGCAACGGTGAACTTCCTCAATCACGTGCTGATCCCCCGCTGGGATATCGTCCTGGCGCTGGTGGATACCGCGTGGGGGACGGCCGCGGGGATCATCGGGGCTCTGGCGGTCGCGACTGTCTGTGCGGAGAAGAAGCGGGGATGGTTTGGGTGGCTTCGGCGGGG
>CAYJTW010000105.1:0-2517 GCA_964373225.1 uncultured Candidatus Peribacteria bacterium | reverse complement strand
TCCGTGGCGATGTAGTAGCAGAGGCCTTTGGCTTCGCGGATATTGAGGAACATGCGCGAGCTCATGTTGCCGCCGAGGATCACCGAGAGGACTTTGATCGCGAAGTGGTGGGAGTCGACGGCGGAGAGGCCGGGGAAGCCAAGGACGAGATGTGCCTGCTCGGTATTCTTCGTACGGAGGTAGACTTTCCTCTTTCCATATTTTTTCAGTGGCAGGAACTCTTTGCGCTTCTTCCCGCCGATCGGCGCGAAGAACTTCTTCGCGAGTGCCATTGATTGTGCTTCGGTCACTTTTCCCGCGAACGCGAGGATCAGATTATCCGGCGTGTAGAGATCGTCCTTGTGCTTCTGGAAGTCTTTTTGATTCACCGACCGGATCAGCTTTTCTGTCCCGATCGTATCCCACCCGAGCGGACAGTTGCCGTACAGAAGCTCTTCGAAGTCCCAGCCCGCCCGGTACATCGGCGTGTCCTGGTACATGCGTTCCTCTTCGATGATCACGCCGCGTTCTTTTTCGATTTCCTCCTGCGGGAAACTCGCGTGGAGGAGCATGTCGGAGAGGACATCACATGCGAGTTCGATCTCTTGTGAGGCCACTTTGACGTAATAGCCCGCGTACTCCTTGCCGGTGAACGCGTTGAAGTCGCCGCCGACGCCGTCGATTGCCGCACTCACTTCCTGCGTCGTTTTGTACTTCTTCCCTCCTTTAAAGAACATGTGCTCGAGGAAGTGGCTGATCCCCCGCTCTGCGTTCGTCTCGTATCGCGAACCTGCGCCGCAGAAGACCATAACGGTGACGGACTGCGTGCCGTCACTGGCCGCGGTGAGGACGGGGAGATCGGAGGGGAGTTTTTGAACTGTGAACATGAGGTGAGTGTACATGGAGAACAGAAAACGTTAACTCGTTAATTCGTTAACTCGTATATATCGGGCACGAATTAACGAATTAGCGAGCACGTTCGGGCCGCGTTGACCATGTTAATAACCTCCTCTACTCTCCCCCAGCAATGCTCGGAAAAACCCGCTGGCGTCGCCGCCTCCGCAGGCACGGATTCCTGAAGCGCTCGAAGACCGCCGACGGCCGCAAGGTGCTCGCGCGGCGACGGAGGAAGGGCAGGAAAGTCCTCACGGTGCAGAGGAAGAAGGGGAAGACGCTCTAGAGTAATAGAATAATAGAATAGTAGGACTCTGGAGCAACGAGGTCCGGTTCGTCTGAGGTGCCTGATACTCTGTTATTCTAGTATTCTATTTCTGATGCTCCGTTTCCTCCATCACCTCTCCGGCTTCTTCTTCTATCTCCTCGGTCTCTCCTTCTTCGTTGCCTGGGTGATGATGAAGAATCTGATGCTTGTGCAGCCCTCCACCGTCTGGATGCAAGTCGCCGATCTCCCCCTCGCATTCAGCGCTATCGTCTACGGCGGGCTCAGTTTGTATCTGAGTCTCTATGATGCCGGGCATCCGTCAAAATTTCTGATGTGGATCATCGGCGCACCGCTCGTGGTCTTCTTTGGATTGATCTTGATGATGAATTTCTGGAGTTAATATTGGACCTCCACGTCGCCCGTTCCCGTTTTCTGATTGGCCTCTCTCGCGGCAACAAACAAATAGTCACTGAGCCGGTTGAGATAGATTTGGACCTGCGGATTGATCTCTTCGATGGTCGCGAGTGCGGTGACGCGGCGTTCGGCTCTGCGGCAGACGGTTCGGGCGAAATGGAGATGCGCGGCTGCGGGGCATCCACCCGGCAAAATGAACTGCCGTTGCGGTGGCAGCGACGATTCGAGCGCGGTGATCCACTCTTCCAGATCGCGTACATCGGCCACTCCGATGCGTTCACGCTTCTCTTTCTTCTGGAGCGGGGTCGCAAGATCGCCCCCCACGCGGAAGAGCATGTGCTGAATGCTGGTGAGCCGCGCGCGCAGTGATGATGTCAGTCCGGAACTTGTGAGGACGATTCCGAACGCCGCGTTGAGTTCGTCGACGGTTCCGTACGCTTCGAGCCGCGGTGAATGCTTGGCGACTCGCTCTCCCCCGAAGAGTCCGGTCGTTCCTTTGTCGCCGGTTTTGGTGACGATGGACATGCTTTGATGATATGCATGTTCTGAGTGGAGGGAAACCTATTTTTCTGGTATAATGATCGGATTGTTTCCGTTTCCACACCAATACCGGGAGCCGCGTGAACTTCGGTACTTTCAGGGGCCCAGTCCGATGCGGGATAACTTCTACCTGCAGCAGCAGACCAACAACATGCTGCAGATGCGAGACATGATGATGCAGTACAACTACTGGAACGCCATGTTGGAGACGTACGGCCGCCACCCCACGATTCTGCAGGGACAGGAAGCCGCAGGCGCCGCGATGGATGTTCGACGCAACAGATTCAGCGCAGTGGCCCGGCGACGCGCGGACGCGCTCAGCGGACCCGGAGGAGAACAGCAACTGCAGAACAAAATCGCCGGCGCGCAGGATCACCTGACCCAATTCGGACGACGCGATCCGGATCCCGAACCGCAGCCGT
>CAYJTW010000104.1:0-2589 GCA_964373225.1 uncultured Candidatus Peribacteria bacterium | reverse complement strand
TCACGCCATCCTTCGCCGCCCACGTATTGGCCTCCTCCGGCCCGTTGCTCCCGGCGGGGTAGGTATGGAGAAGTGCGGATTCCTTTTCGAGATGGCTTTGGAGCGGATCGATCAATCTCCACGCCGTGCGGACTTCGTCGAACGAAAGGAACCACGTCTGCTTGCCGTGGATCGCCTCGAGCAGGAGGAGTCCGTGTTCCGGCAGACAGTCGCCCATGCAGACGAGCGGGTCTTCCAGGATCAACGGACGGAACGACGGGGTCGTCCCGCCGATTTTCGTCTGCAGATGCACGCGCATGCCGGCCTCACCCTGGAGGATCACATCAAGACGATTCGGCGCGCTCCCCTCCCCCACCACGTGCGGTTCCTGGAACTGGATGGAGATCCGCGTTTCTTTTTTTCCGAGTCTCTTCCCCGACCGCAGGTAAAACGGCACGCCCTGCCAGCGGGCCTCGCGACTGAGGAGTTTGAGTGCCACGAAGGTATTCGTGCGCGAGTCTTTCGGAATATCTTCCTCTTCGCGATACCCGACCACCGTCTCACCATGCACTTTCCCCTTCGTGTACTGCGCCTGCAAAATTACATCGTCCAGATCGGGTGCCGGCGGCAGGTAGAACTGCCTGAGTGCGTTGAACCGGCTTTCCCTGAGCGTCTCTTCCGTCTCTTTGATCAGCATCGTGAGCAGCGAGAGCATCATCAGGATATGGCTCTGCACCATGTCGCGGAACGTTCCCGTGTGTTCAAAGTATCCCGCCCGCCCCTCGAGCCCGTACGACTCCGATGCCGTCACCTCCACGTGGTGTATCAGCGAATTCTTGAAGAGCCGTTCGAGGAGCGGGTTCGCGAAGCGCAGGTAGTAGACGTTGCGCACGGCTTCCTTCCCCAAATAGTGATCGAGCAGGTAGATCTCGTCATCCTTGAAGCACTTCTGCAGCTGCGCCTGAATTTCTTCAAAACTCTTCAGGTCATGGCCCACAGGTTTCTCCACGATGCAGCGGAAGGGGATATTTTTATCATGTACTCCGCCGGCGCAAATAGTATTGAGCACCTGGGTGAAGACCTTCGGTGGAACGGAAAGATAGGTCAGGCGAACCCATTCGACAAGCTCAGGGCGAGCGGTGTCCTTCCACCCCTTCTCGATCGCCGTGAGTTTTTTTGCGAGCGCCTGAAAATCCTTCACGGAATCGTACTGGCCTGCGACGTAGTGGCAGCGCGCGAGAAAATCTTCCAGTACTTTCTTATTCACCTCCGGCATCTGCGCATGAATCGATTCCTCCACGAGTTTTTTGAACTCTGCGTCGCTCATTTCCGTTCGCGAATACCCGACGATCGCGTAGTGAGGCGGGAAGCGCTTTTTGAGCGCGAGCACGTACAATGCCGGGTAAATCTTCAGTTTCGCGAGGTTCCCCGATGCCCCGAAGAGCACGAAGGAGAAGGGGGTGGGGGCGAAGAAGGGCTTCATGGAGAGCTCAGTATAGAAGATCTTGATTCGCCGTTACCAGCGTTCTACTCTATGTCCACATCATCGCCTATCAAGAGAGGTACGTAGGGAACTGGCCCGCTAGATGTACCCCCCAACCCAGACGAGCAACGGCTTGCCCTGCCTGCCCTGAGCGCAGACGAAGGGAGCGAGCGAAGCGAGTCGAAGGGTGGGAACTCCAGCCCCTCCGGGGGAAGATAGCTCTACGCTCACTCTTCTCCACGACGGGAAGAGATCTTTCCAGTAATGGAATAACAGAGCATGTCATCCTGAGCTTGCGAAGCACGACATGCGACTCACTGAAATATTTCCCCTTAGTCATGGTTCGCAAGCTCACCATGACATCACGCCTTCTTCACCCCCTCACCCATGTCCCACTTCTTCACCTCAGAATCCGTCACGGAAGGCCATCCCGATAAATTGTGCGATCAGATCAGCGACGCAATTCTCGATGACGCGCTGCGCCAGGATCCGCTCACGCACATGGGTTGCGAATGTCTTGCAACCACCGGTCTCGTGGTCGTTTCCGGCGAAATGCGCACGCGCGGCTACATTCCCATCGCCGAAATCGCGCGCCGGACGGTCAAAGAAATCGGCTACGACGACGCGACGTTCGGGTTCGACTACAAAGCCTGCGCCGTCATCGTCTGCGTCGGTGAACAGAGCGCGGATATCGCGATGGGTGTTGACGATGACAAGAGCAAGAATAAAGAGCAGGGTGCGGGTGACCAGGGCCTCATGTTCGGCTTCGCGTGCGACGAAACGCCGGAACTGATGCCGCTGCCGATTTCGCTGGCGCACGGTCTCACCAAGAAGCTCACCGACGTGCGGAAGAAGAATGGGCTCAAGTACCTCCGTCCCGATGGCAAAAGCCAGGTCACTGTCCAATACTCTGATGATGGAAAACCGGAGCGCATCGAGTGTGTCGTCATCAGTACGCAACATCATGAAGACGTCACGCATGAGCAAATCTGCAAGGATATCAAAGAGCATGTGATCGTCCCCGTCTGCGGCAAATATCTCGATGCCAAGACCAAGTACCACATCAACCCCACCGGGCGCTTCGTCATCGGCGGCCCCCCCGGTGATTGCGGCCTCACCGGACGCAA
>CAYJTW010000103.1:0-2614 GCA_964373225.1 uncultured Candidatus Peribacteria bacterium | reverse complement strand
GAATCCTGGGCAGGCGGCGAGGAAGATTTCCGCCCCGCTGCTCGACCGTATTGATTTGACGGTCGATGTGCAGGCGGTCCCGATTGAAGATCTGCAAAAGAAACCCTCCAGCGGAACAGAGACGAGCGCGCAGATCGCGGCGCGCGTCATTGCAGCGCGCGAGCGTCAGGCAGAGCGTTTCGCGGGCATGGGGATACGGACGAACAAGGAGATGAACGTGAGGCAGATCGATGAATTGTGCACTCTCGATCCGGCGTCGGAGAAACTGCTGTTGCAAGCTGTACAAAGATTGGGATTATCGGCGCGGGGGTACCACCGGACGATCAAAGTGGCGAGGACGATTGCGGATCTCGCGGGGTGCGAGGGGATTGAGATGGCACATGTGGCGGAGGCGCTTCAGTATCGGCAGACGCTGCGAGAATGATCCCTCGTACGCTCGTCTGCGGACGAGCTACTCGGGATGACATTTGCGTTGTTCTTGTAACGCCTCGGTACGCCCGCCTCCGGGCGGGCTACTCGGCGTCTGGCCCGAGTAGAAACCTGCCGAAGCAGGTTTCGTACCGAGGGCCTTTTAATAATTCCCAACCTTGTCATCCCGAGTAGAAATTGCCGCAGCAATTTCGTACGAGGGATGTACGAGGGATTATTTCAAAACTTTCCCCAACTCCTCCGCCATCTCCTTCGCCGCCTTCCCCGCCGCTTCCTTCCAATCCTTCTTTCCTGAAGCATAGATGATGCTTCTGGATGCATTGACGATTGCCCCGGTACCATCGCCGATGAAGCCGTGCGCGACATCTTTCGCCGTTCCCCCCTGTGCTCCATACCCGGGAATGAGAAAAGGGATATGCGGCATCAGTGTACGGAGATATTTGAGTTCTTCCGGATACGTCGCACCGACAACCGCTCCAACGCAGGAAAGCGAGCTCTTGTTGCCCAGGCAGGTCGCGCCCCAGCTTTCGACAAGCTGCGCGAGATGTTCGTGGACGACCTCGTCGCCAATCGGAAGGTCCTGCAACTCGCCCGAACTCGCATTGCTCGTCTTCACGAGAACGAAAATTCCTTTGTCGTTCTTCACACAGCGTTCCATGAACGGCTTCACCCCGTCGGAGCCCAGATATGGCGTGACGGTCAGGGCGTCGATCGGACTTTCGGCGGAGAGATAGGCGTCAGCGTACGCCTCGCAGGTATTGCCGATGTCGTTACGCTTGCCGTCGGCGATGACGATCAGGCCACGATGCTTCGCGTGCAGGCAGACTTCCCAGAACACTTTCATCCCTTCCCATCCGAGAACTTCGTAGAACGCCATCTGCGGTTTTACGCACGACGCAATTTCGGCGACTGCATCAATAATGCCGACGCAAAAATCCTGAACTCCTTTTGGATCTTTGGAAATTCCTTCCGGCAGTTTGCTCAGTTGCGGATCCAGTCCCACGCACACCGGTGACGTCTTCTTCACTTTTGCGGTGAGGGTATCGGCAAAATGCATGCCATAATGCTACTTCCACAGCGTGCTTCTGGCCAGCGGCTGCCCCAACTCCACCCACTGGAAGTGCCCCGATTCGTCTGTCCAGTGGATCGCCCCGCTCGTTTCGAGATTCCCCGCAAGGTTCAGGCTGATCTGCATCGTCTTATCCGTTGCTCCGGGATTGAGAGACGTATCGCCGAAGAGGCGGAATGTCCGTGCGCCCCCGCCGAGAGTACCGAACGACGCGGGGAGGGAGAGGCAGTTCACTGCGGATTCGGAGGTGTTGTAGGAACAGTTCAGGCGCTCGCTGCTGTCGGGAACCCCGAGTTGCCAGTTACTGATGTTCACCTGCATGGATTTACCGGCTTGGAAGAGCAGATTTTCGATACGCAGCGTCACGTTCTCGACGGCTTTCCCCGTGACGGTGAAGGACGCGAGCAATTGGCCGGGCCCGAGCGGGAGAATCCCCGTGCTCTCCTGGGCATTGCGCACCATGACGATGTGCCCCATCGCCGTCTGATGTTTGGGATATGGTCCGGCGTCGGTGCCCGATGTGTAGGTCGTGGTAGACCACTCGCCGTCTGCGGTGACCATGACACGGTCGACCTGGACGGTCTCTTCGGACGTTCCACCCTGATTGCGCGGCTTCATCCGGACCTCGAAGCCGATGGATTTCTGCTCTCCCTTCTCCAGACGGTAGAACTTCTGCGTGAATACCCCGCGCCAGGTTTTCTCGGTAGAATCAAATATTTTATCGAGAGCAAGCTGCGCGATGGTATTGCCGCTTGAGTCCACCACGTACATCGCGTCGAGTCCGTCGATATCGGCCTTGAGCCGGACTTCGGCTCTGTTGAGGGTGAGCGGCTCGAGGTTGGCGAAAAGATTGACGGCCGCAATGGGCGGACTGCGTTCCCCCGCGATCAGGAAGCGGCTGCTGGCGGGGAAGTCGGGGAGGAGATCCGTTGCCGAAGAACTCGAAGATGATGATGTTGAAGATACCGAGGAAGAGGAAACCGGGGAAACCGACGATTCCGACGACGCGCTGGAATTGGAAGATGAAATCACCTGGCCGCGCTCGGCAGCGCGGTAGAGATTGAGTTCTCCACGACTGTTGCTCACGTACGCAGCGACCAATCGGGCGACCTGGCC
>CAYJTW010000102.1:0-2618 GCA_964373225.1 uncultured Candidatus Peribacteria bacterium | reverse complement strand
GGTGAGCGTGAGCTGCGGACTGGAGCGGAGAGCATGCGAAAGGCGACCGAAGAAATATACGCACGGGCCATTGATGAAACCTCCACGACTCCTCTGGAGCAGTATCGTGCGGTGACGAGAGCGCTCCGTGTGATCGGCAATGAATCGCACTATCTGACGTATGGACTGCTGCGTGATGGCAACGAAGATTACAATGCCCACTTACTGGGAAGCTCCAACCATGCCGCGGAATGGGCGCTGATCAGAGGTCTCCCCGCTGCGCGCAGGAAGCTCTGGTCCACCTACGCCACCGATCGCAGAGCGCACATCGGCCCGATGTACTCGAGAATGAATGGAAACATGCAACACCGCGCCATCGAGCGCGTCGTCGTGTTTCTTCGCGAGGGACGGGGCGTCAGCGGAGATGTTCTCCGTGCCGAACCGCTGCAGCGATTCCTGAAAGTCCGCGAGACCACCCAGAAAGCGCTCGCAGGGATTCCCCTGCTGGCGAATCTGGACATGACCGACCGTGCAACGGTTCTGCGCATATTCCCCACACGGCAGTCGGTGACGGATTTTGAAAACAGGGTCTATCAATTGGGATCGGCCGCATTTCGTGAAAGAACCGCTCTTGAAGAGTACTACAATGGCAGAAATGAAATCAGTAAACCGGTGTTTGCCTATCTCGAGCAACGCATGGAGGAATTGCAGGCTTTGGAGAATTTGGGACGGCACAACTTCCGGATATTTTTGTACGAACAAGTGACGGGGATCACGGAAGAAGTGGAGAAGAAACAGAAAACTGAGCAGGAGGAAAAGATAAAGACTGCGCCGCCGGAAGTCCAGAAGAACAGTGAAGCCACACGCAAAGACTTCGAATCCTCCGCGGAAAAATTGCGCAATGTATATCAAAAAATTATCAGTGATGCCTATGCCCTCCCGGGCACTGATCATATTGATCGGGTGCAGAAAACGCTTGAGGTTCTTCGCAATCATCTTTCCTCATACGACAAGCTGGTCCCGGCGACGGCTGATAGCACGGATGCCCACCGAAAATATCGCGAAGAGGTACGCAGGGAATTGAACACTGTGACGGCGCGCGCGAAGGAAAACATGGAAAACAGGAATACATTCGTCGATGGATTTATGAAGCGCATCGAGCAGGATCGGGCACTGACCAAGAGGCACGCCGAATTGCAGAAGGCCACCGAAGCGGCGCGCAAGGCGTACGAAGCCAACAATACACTGCGCAGCGTGTATCGCACTGCGCTTGAAGCGGAACAAAAGATGTTGGTGGATATTTACAATGTTCGGCGCATCGGATCCGCAATGCCATCCGCCGTTATGGGACGAGAACTGGATGCCCGTGAAGATGTCGTCCGGCACGCGCTCTGGCGACTGGAAGCGCAGAACGCCCTCGACAACCATCCCGCATTGCAGAAACTGTCAGAGGCAGCAGAGAAGATGTTTACCAGTACACCATCTCCCGAAAATCGGGCAGCGTACCGGAAGACTCTGACGCAGGAGATGAATGCTCTGCGTCCGATGCATGACCTCACCTGGTTCCCCGCACAGCCGAATACGACCGGGCTGCAGGGTGTGTTGCGACAGCGGTACGATGCGATCGGGAAGATACTGGAACGGTTTGAGAAGGAGGATAAAGCTCAGCCGCCGGAGAAGATGAAGAAGGCAAATGAGGATCTGAAGAAGCAGGCTGAGCAGAAGAACGTGACGGAAGCGCTGGAAAAAATCGTTGCGGGTATCACTCTACCGCCGCACTTTCGGGCGAGAGTATCCGGGCAGACTGTTGAAATTTCTTATATGCACTCCAGCTATCCTGAAGTCATCAATTGCTCAGAACTCTCCCGCGATGCAGTAATTGCCTTGCTGACAAGGAGCTTGAACCAAATGGAATCCCGTCTCGCGTACGGTGTACCGACAGAATGGCAGGAGTCGCCAGAAGCACGAGAGTACTTAAATTGGTGCAGAGATTCTACGCGCCGATTGAGTCCTCCTACGCTGGGCGAAGCGGGATTGAATAACTACGCATCCATTCCGGGAGAGTACGTCAATTGGGGAGTCTCCGGATCCAATGCGTTCGAAAACGTCCTGTACACAGAAGGGTTGGGCGGGTGCGCGGCTCTTGTTGCGATTGATACTTCGAGACGTCATCAATTTCTCACACACTACCTTTTTAACGAAGATCACGAAACAGCATCTACTACTTCTCCCAGTACATGCAATTGTTTGCGCGTCAGCAACAGTCTGGTTGCACAAGGATTCACGGGTGCGAATGCCGAATATTATATTTCTCCCGGTGGAGGCATGGATTATCGTTCCGCCTTTTATCTTTTCAGAACTCTCCGGAGGATGAATGTTCCCGTGAATCGCATACGGTATGTCGTGCCTCATTTGGTGGGCACCCCCGACCTCACATCTCAAAGTGTCGTCGTGCACAACGGTCGTGTTTATCGTATGAATGAGGCAGAAAGTAAGGCAATGCGTGCCACGTACATGGAACCGGGCGGATCTCAATATGAGCGGCAACTGAAAAATTCAGAGATTCAGTACAAAAACAGGGATGTTGAGCGTAAGCGCAGGGATTGATGAGTAATCGCTTCTGTGGCTGGTTACCTCCG
>CAYJTW010000101.1:0-2840 GCA_964373225.1 uncultured Candidatus Peribacteria bacterium | reverse complement strand
TGCCGCCGCCGGCGATCTTCACTGCGTTGATGACGCGCTCGACTTCCTTCGTGGACGTGTAGATGCCCTGGATGCGCAAGGGCTTGGGCGTCACCGCGTTCATGTAGAGCATGTCGCCCATGCCGAGGAGGTCCTCGGCGCCGATGCCGTCGATGATGGTGCGGGAGTCGACGGCCGAGACGACGCGGAAGGCGATGCGGGTCGGGATATTCGCCTTAATGAGACCCGTGATGACGTCGACAGAGGGCCGTTGCGTGGCGATGATCAAGTGCATGCCGGTCGCTCTCGCCATCTGCGCGATGCGCGCGATCATCATTTCGGTGTCTTTGCGGTACTGCCGCATCATGAGGTCGGCCAATTCGTCGATGACCACAACGATGCGGGGGAGTTTGAACGGTTCCTCCGTCTGCTTCGCGTTGTACTCGTCCAGGTTCCGCACGCCGTTTTCGGAGAACCGGTGGAGACGCCGTCCCATTTCGGCCACCGCCCAGCGCAGGGCCTGCAGCGCTTTTTCGGCCTCGGTAATCACGGGCGTGAGCAGGTGCGGGATGCCGCTGTAGGGCATCAGCTCAACGCGCTTGGGGTCGATCAGGATCAACTTGAGTTCGTGCGGTGCGTTCTGGAAGAGCAAGGCGCTGAGGAACGTATTCATGCACACCGACTTGCCCGATCCCGTGGCGCCGGCCAGGAGGAGGTGGGGCATCGAGTCGAGCTCCGCGACCACGGCCTCGCCCGAGACGTCGCGGCCGAGCGGGAGCGTCAGTGACGACTCGCTCTGGACGAACTGCGGACTCTCGAGGATTTCGCGGTGATGGACGATGGTGCGCCTGGCGTTGGGCATCTCGATCCCCACGAGCGACTTGCCGGGAATCGGCGATTCGATGCGGAGACTCGGCGCCGCGAGCGCGAGCGCCAAATCATCCTTGAGCGCGCCGATCCTGCTGAGCCGTACGCCCTCCGCCGGCTGCAGTGTGAACTGCGTGACGGTTGGCCCGGGTCGAGCGTCGCGGATAGTGACATCAATCTCGAATTCCTTCAGCTTCTCCACGATCAGCTTCGCCTGCGCCTTGAGTTCTTCGTCATTCACCTGCAGCTGGCTGTGACTCTGGTCGAGCAGATCGTAGGAGGGGAACGTCCACTCCTCGTAGCGCGTGTCCTTCATCTCGAGCACGTCGTCACGCCTGGGCTTGCCTTTCATTGCCTGTCTGATCGCATCCTCGCTCTTCTCTTGTACAAGGCTCCTGGCAAATGCGGGCCGGACGATGTTGAGTTCGGGCGCGTCTTCGTCGCGTTCGACGAGATCGTCGTCGTCTTCTTCATCGCGGTCAGGTATGACCGCGCTGTCTTCCTCATCATCATCGACGGAAATGACACGCGGTTTTTTCTTCTCGTCGGTCGTCATCGCCGTCTTGAGATGCGCGATGGCGGCATGGACGACCGGCTCGAAGCTGATGAGGAGGCCGATCAGAAACGTCGCGGCGAGCACCGTGTAGCCGACCGCGCGACTGAAAAAGAGGAGGAAGGGGACGCTCATCATGAAGCCGACGGCCCCGGCGAGTTCCTCCCTCCGTGGCCCGATCTCCTCCAGCGGCGCGCCGATATGCATCATGCCGAGGAACCCGAGCACGCAGAGGACCAGGCCGACCGAGCGCTTCAGTTCCATCTTCTGCGGAACGATCCAGTGGAACACGCCGGACAGGATCAAAAACGCCGGGAAGATCATCCCGTACCGGCCGAAGAAGAACCGCAAAAACGCCTGCAGGCCGTTGCCCGCAAGTCCCGCTTTCTGCTGCAGTACCAGGACGAGCAACACACCGGCGCAAATCTGGATGATGCCGCTGATGGCGCTCTTCGTGCCGGGCTCGAGTTCGAGTCCGTTGTCCTTTTTCACTCTGCGCTTCGCTTTGCGGCGGGCTTTCGGCATCGGGGGGAAGTGTAGCGGAAAAGGGAACTGCGAGCCACGTCAATCTGCCAGCAGAGAATCCTCATTTTGCTCAAGTACATGAGTAATGATGCGCGCTCGAATCCACTGGTACAGCACGTCGGTGACATGGGACTGGATATGATCATAGATCCGTAATTTTGGTGATGTAGCGACAAATTGTTTGAACGTATTCAACAAATTCGTTCTTTGGATTTCTGCGAGAAGTTTGTTCTCCGACAAAACATGGTTCACGGTGTTCTCATCATTTCCGAGAATATCCCAGAGAGCTTTTCGCGCTGTATCGCGTTGTATTCTCAAGTGTGAAAACCAGAACAAAGCTTCTTTTCCGTTTGCAGCCATCATCGCATCCATTTTTTGTGTATGCATGATTTTCTCAATCTGACTCTGCAACATGGACATGTGTTTGGAGAGATCTTTGCACAACAGAATCTCGACCATCAGGAACTCGTCGATAAAGTTCCGTGCATCTTCAAGAGGGGTGGCCATGCGGAAAGAGTATACCAAACAATATTTTTCCTGGAGCACATTCAGGTACTATCAGGATATGAAGATGCTCATCCTCGGCTCTACAGGCTATCTCGGCGAGCAATTCAAGAAACTGTATTCCGATGCTCTTACGCCGAGGATTGATATCAGTGATCGCGTCGCAGTGATCAAGCTATTAGATGCGGAGAAGCCCGACACTGTCATCAACTGTGCGGGCAAAACCGGCCGGCCGAACGTCGACTGGTGTGAGACGCATAAAGAGGAGACGCTGAGGGCGAACGTCACTGGTCCGTTGATCCTGCTCGAAGAGTGTCTCCCACGGAACATCTACCTGGTACATATGAGTTCAGGGTGCATTTATCAAGGAGACAAAAGAGGCAAAGGAGACAAAAGAGGCAAAGGATTTTCC
>CAYJTW010000100.1:0-2937 GCA_964373225.1 uncultured Candidatus Peribacteria bacterium | reverse complement strand
TAGGGGGTCATTTTCCGACTCATATTTTCATCCATCGACTCTATGAAGAAAGATTCTGTCCCGCCTCTTGGAGAACGCAATGCGGGGCTGCCGCTTGCCCTCGGCCGGATCTGCAATAGTCTTTCTCATTGGAATAATGACTCCTCTGCAGACAGTCGCGTCCACGATTACGAAAAAGCGAGTCCGGTGATGCGCGAGACGCTGCGGAAAGTTTCAGCCGAAGACTTAACTCCCCTGCTCCATTTGATCACGGTTCCGACCGATATCTTCTGGGGAAGCGACGACAATATGACTCCCGTCACCGACGGTCGGCTGATGCATGAGAGCATCCAGGGCAGCAAGCTGCGGATCTACCCGGGGGTCCGTCATGCGGTTCACCGAAGTCACATGTGCCTGCAGGACCTGGCGAAGCTCATCGGTGCAGAGATCCGCGTGCGGAGCGCGTAGCTGCTGTGCGGCGAGGGTGAGGTCTTCTCGGCGAGGCCGGAGTGCGGCTCCGACATTTGCACTGGCTATTGCGCTCTTCATATTCCTCACAACATTCTTCACCGTAAAGTTCCACGTCGATTGATCACGCTGGCCGCGATAGGCACCTTGAAGTGCTTCTTCCCTATACAACGTTCCTTTGAGGTGATCTGGATCGAGATTCTGCATGATGAAGCGGAAATCCTCGTCGGCTTCCAGCCTGGTGCTGAGAGTCCAATTGCTCCCGAATGATTGGAGGAATGGCGACTGATCATGAGTCTCCTGTGTTGTGAAGGCCTTGATCCGCGATCCGCGGACAATGAAATTATAACCGTCGTTGAAGCGGATGTACGAAACGTCCTCATGCGTCTTCGGGTCCTTGCGAGTGAAGCGCAACACTAGAATCTTCTCGGATCGTTTTCGGGTTTCATCATCCATCTGCCGCTCATCGAATTCGTACAACTCCTCGCGGTTGACGGCGCCGACCGTCACGACCACGACCCCCCCCTGCGTCATCTCGAAGCCGCACTCGATCAGCAGTTCGCGCCGGACGCCGTTGCTGTCGAGACGCCGGAACGCCATATCCGTGGAATTGTGCGTATTGAGAGGGAAGGAGAATTCCGTGGTTTGCGTCTTCTCCAATGCCTTGTAGATTCCCACTCCGCCTCCCACGAGCCCGCCCAGCACCGCAAGACCGCCCGCCGCGTACTTCACGGGAGCCTTCTTCGCACGCCTCCACAGGTTCCCGGGAAGCTCCCGGACGCCGTTGGCGAATTTCTTCAGAGACTTCCATCTCCGTATCCACCCGTATTTCCACCGCGTCGTCAGAGGCACCTTGTTGTGTTCCAATGTATGCAACAGTGCAAGCGTCGACGTGGTTGCCCGCGATGCGGCGGCCATTTCCGTCTTCGCAAGAGCTTGGGCAACATGCGGATGCTCTTCGGCAAGCTGGAATACCGACGTCGCTTCGTCCAGAGAAAGTACACCCAGAGCGCCTGCAGCAGCCGCGCGCAATTCTTCGTCTGTCGCCCTGCTGGAGATCAGCGTACGGGCGACTTCCTGCACATTCGGCCCGTAGTCACCCAGCTCTTCGTACAGCTTCGACGGATCTCGACGTTCCTCGGCGATGGCATGGAGCAGCTCAAGGACAGTTGCCGCCTCGAACTGGCGCGGATTCCTCCCGGTGACCATCCTCACGAATATCACCGCCAGGCTGTAGAGATCATCCGCAGGCCTAGGGCGTTTTTCTCCGCGAACACGCCCGGCAAGCGCCTGATCCGGCGACATGTATGCGGGGGTCCCCAGCACCGCACCGTCCTGCGTCATCGTCTGCTCCAGTACATCCAAGGTATTATCGTGTTTGTCGTAGGAACGGCCCAGCCCGAAATCCATGACGACTGTTTTTTTGCTGCCGGTCTTCGTCGGCGGGATTCTGATATTCTGCAGTTTGAGATCCCGGTGCACGAGACCTAATCGATGGCACTGCGCGATTTGCACAAGAGCGGAACGCAGATAGGCTGCGGCGTCTTCAATGCTCAGGTACCCCTCGCGATCCAGAAGCTCCTGCAAATCTTCGCCGCCGATTCTCTGCATGGCGATGAATTTCTCCCCATTTGCGAGAACACCGGCTGCCAATGGAGCGGGTGCGACGTAGGTATCCTCTTCCCTGCTGCGGAGATCGGCCATCGCTCTGTGCAACGCGGGATCATCCGGCACGGATGGCGGCTGGAGCTTCCCGTTCTGCGTCGGTTGCGAGAGATGCCGCTCCAAGAGCGCCTTCCGTTCTTGGGCGATGGTCCGCAATCCCTCCTCTCGATCTGCCGTGATGCGCTGTTGGGAGAGAAACTCACGCTCAAAACGTGCTTCCGCCATCTGCTCGTCTGCACCGTGCTTCGGACGCATGACCTTTCCGACCATCTGCCCATCCAACGCATAGACGTCTCCCATTCCACCACCGCCGAGGTATCGCGGGTTTTTTTTGCCATTGTTGCCTCTGGATGGCTTCTGGAGCATCGGCTTGGTGATATCGCTGTGATCCGCAGTTGCATCCGCTGCCAGCCGCATCAGCTCTTTGAACCCCACAGCGGACTCCCGCCACACGAGGTATCGCGTCTTGGGATCCGCAAGCAGCGCGCGCCCCAGCGTGGCGGTGAACACTTGCCGACGGGCAATTTCCGATACAGTGCGCTCTCGTCCGGCAACCGAAGATGCGGCATCAATTTTTTCCAGAACCCCGGCAAATCTCTGCAACATCGTTTTCAGGTTCTCAGCGATTTCCTCAAGCGTTCCACGGTCAACCGTTGTCGTCGAAACGCTTCGAACGGCATGTGGCTGATCCACCGTCTGATGCAGATCTACAGTAGCCATGAAGTGAGCATACTATTCTTTTGTCGCGAAAAGTCAAGTTTTATGGACATATCGAAAAAAGGGGGCATCGCCCCCTTTCTGATTGGTGGTTGCCCATCATGTTCC
>CAYJTW010000099.1:1768-3014 GCA_964373225.1 uncultured Candidatus Peribacteria bacterium | reverse complement strand
AAAACTGCATCGTCAACGGCACGGTACTTGCGCAGGACGGCAAGAAAATGAGCAAGAAACTCAAGAACTATCCCGAGCCGCTGGAGGTCGTGGAGAAGCACGGTGCCGACGCGGTGCGATTCGCACTGATGAGTTCTCCCGCCGTCCGCGGAGAGGATTTGCGATTCTCGCAGCGGTCCGTGGAAGAAGTCGTCCGGTCCGTCCTGCTGCCCCTCTGGAACACCTACAGTTTCTTCGTGACGTATGCCAACGCCGCGAAGTGGGAACCCGTCGCGACGCGCAGGAGTTCCGGGCACCCCCTCGATACGTGGATCCGCGCCGAAGTGCAGGATTTGGTGAACCGCATGACGAAGGAACTCGACGGCTATGATCTGAGCGCCACGTGCAGTGAACTCCACGACACCATTGATGCGCTGACCAACTGGTACGTACGACTCTCGCGCCGGCGGTTCGCCGGCAAGGCGGGGTTGCACACGCATGAGGAAGCGTTGGAGGAGATGAACGAACAGGATCGCCTGGACGCGCTGACAACGCTCTACGACGTACTGGTGACCCTCTGCCAGCTGCTCGCACCGTTCTGCCCGTTCATCACGGAGAATATCTATTTGAATCTGGTACCCGAGGCGCACGGCTCCATTCATCTGACTGACTGGCCGCAGGTCCGGTCGCTCTCGAAGGTCGAGGAAAAACTGCTGCAGAAGAACCGGCTGCTTCGGATCATCGCGTCCCTCGGGCTCGCCGTGCGCAGTACTGCCACCGTCAAGCTGCGCCAACCTCTTTCAAAAGCAACGATCGCAGTCCCCCCCGCGATGCTTGCGGGAGACGCGATCACCGATGCCGAACTCGCATTGCTCCAGGAGGAGCTTAACGTCCAGACAATCGATCTGGTGACCGATCCCGGGAAGATCGCCGAACAGTACGTGTTCGTCGACGCGCGCACAGTCGGCCCGCGCCTGGGCAGCCGGGTGCAGGAGATCATCCAGGCGGGCAAACGCGGCGAGTACACCGTCAGCGCTGATGGCAGCGTCCTGATTCTTGATGAAGTTCTCTCACCGCAGGAAGCGAGAGTGATGTACCGCGGAAGAGAAGGCGAAAACGTCGCGGCCGACAAAGGCGTCGTCGTAGCACTGGATACCCGCGTGACGCCTCAGCTCACGCTGCAGGGCAACGCGCGCGACCTGATCCGCGCGATTCAGAGCCTGCGCAAGGAATCCGGACTGAAACTGGAAGACCGGATCACGCTGAG
>CAYJTW010000099.1:0-1668 GCA_964373225.1 uncultured Candidatus Peribacteria bacterium | reverse complement strand
GCCGCACTGCTGACGCTGATGAACCTCCTCGTGCGGCCGGTGCTCGACCTGATCGTGCTGCCCCTCAAGTTCTTTGCGACAATCTTCGCGGTCATCCTGGTCAACGGCCTGTTCCTGTGGCTGACGGTCTGGATCGTGGGGCACATGGAAGCGAGCCTCGTGACTCTCGATATTCTCGGTGGCATCGGGGGTTGGATTGTCGTGATGCTGACGTTGGGTCTGGCAAAATGGCTGATGAAAGCGTCGCTGAGGTGAATATCGACTTTTTGGCTTAAAATAGGGCTGTTTATGAAATATTGACTATAAAAATAGATGCTGTTTGACCAAAAATTACCACGGTAATCCCTCTCTTGGTCTCTACGAATTCCTGATGCATGATGATCGGGATTTTGCCGAAGAACGACTTATTGACAAATAGTGATTATAATAGTAAATTGAGCCCTTTTCCACTCCCTGATCGTATGAAACACCTCCTGCTCCTCGGCGCTCTGGTCCTCGGAATGTTCCCTGTCCCTGCCTTCACGGCGGAGACACAGGAAACGCAGAATCCTGCCGTCGACTATGCGCTGGAGCAATCGATCATGTTCCGATCACAGGACGGTTGGTTCCATCCGGACGGATTGGTGACGCGCCTCGAATTCGCTCTCGCCGCAATCAATCACCTGTACGGAACCGCGGACTTCGAGCGCTGCTACAGCGACATTTCGCCATCGCAACCGGTAACGTACGAAAAGCTCTTCTCCGACGTCGCTCGCACCGACTGGTACGGCAAGCAGCTGTGCATCGGCATGCATTCGGGTCTGATTCAGGGCAACGCCGACGGGAGCTTCCGTCCGTTCGCATCGGTGACCACCGCGGAAGCCTCGAAAATTCTCGCCAAAGCCTATGGACTCGCCTACGCAGCGGATCCCGGAGAAGCCTGGTACACGGACTCGATGTCCGCACTGTCGATACGCGGTGCCATCGCACTGTCCGCTGTTGCAGACGAGCCCGTGACGCGTGAGGACATGGCAAAAATGTTTTACGGACTGCGTAACGTCCCGCGCCTCATCTACACACCGATGATGACGAACATGCAGGAGCAACCGGGAACGCCTGCGACCACAGAACCGGCAACAGCTCCCGTTGCCGCCCCCGACAATCCGATGACGCCGACCCCGGTCGCAATGCCGGCAGGCGCGCAGGACGAAGGATGCATCGCAGCGTTGACCGGACCGGGATCGCCGGGTTCCGCCATGCTGATTCTGGGACAGCCGGCTCCCGTGCGCACACTTGAGCGCAATTCGCACCGCGTTCTCCGCAAGAAAGTGGAAACCGCCTACGAGAACGGGACATTCGCGCAGCGCAGCTCCGGTACCCTCAACCGCTGTAAAAAAACGATCTTCGCGCGCTCGCCGGGCGCCGCGTTGCTTCTCTATGGCACCAGGGGGCGTCCCGAAACGGTACAGCGCATTCCGAACCGCGTGATGCAACAGCAAGCCTACGCGGACCGCGAGCAGAGGAGCGGCGGCGTGCAGATCAAGGCCTACTAGATCCGCAACGGGAAATCGGCGCGGTCAGCGAGCGCCTTCCCGGAACAGAATCCGATATTCCTTTGGCTGGACGAAATCCGCTCCCGCGCACGGCCACGGTTTTTCGGTGAAGACCTTCCGCAACGATTCGCGCGTC
>CAYJTW010000098.1:0-3046 GCA_964373225.1 uncultured Candidatus Peribacteria bacterium | reverse complement strand
TTCCAGATCCATCATGTCGAGCGTCTGCTCCTTCATCTCGCGCTTTTGCAGCGTTCCGGTCATCTCAATCATGCGGTCACTGAGGGTCGACTTCCCATGATCAATGTGCGCGATAATGCAGAAATTCCGTATATCCATGCTCCTATGGTAGGGCTTGGGCTAGGGCTTGGGCTAGGGAAAAACTCTCACATCGTCAAAAACATCTTGTGAACCTCTTGTTCCCCTCTCATTTCCGGATGAAACGTTCCCGCCAGCACTCTGTTTTGCTTCACCAAGACCGGATTATTCTCAAACTCGGCGAGTATCTCCACACCCTTCCCCATCTTCGTGATGATCGGCGCGCGGATGAAGGACACCCGAAGCGGCTTCTTCAAGCCTTTGATTTTGAGGTCCGCCTGAAAACTCTGCGCCTGCGTGCCGTAGGCATTACGGTCGACCGTGATGTTCATCAATCCCAGCAGTCGCGGAGCGTTCTTTCCGGTGACTTTCGATGCGAGAATGATCGCTCCGGCGCATGTGCCATAGATGGCAAGACTTCGGTCGTTCACGCACTTCTTGATTGCCACTCCAACGCCGGTCTCCAAGAGAAATCTGGCCATCACGGTGCTCTCGCCGCCAGGGATGATCAGGTGTGTGACCGTCTGAAGATCTGAAACCGACCGGACTTCGACAGCTTTCGCTTTGAGAGTCCGGAGTATCTCCAGATGCTCCGCAACGTCGCCGTGGAAGGACAGGACACCGACGGTCATAGGCCTCTGCTCTGCATTTTCGTCTGTAACGTTGCGATCTCCAACCCCGCCATCGACTGTGGAAGTCCCGTTGAGACTTCCAAGAGCTTCTTCGCGTCTTTGTAGTGCACGGTTGCTTGAACAATGGCTTCCGCCGTCCTTCTCGGATCACCAGATTTGAAGATCCCTGAGCCGACAAAGACGCCCTCGGCTCCGAGCATCATCAGGAGCGCGGCGTCAGCCGGAGTTGCGACGCCTCCTGCAACAAAGGTGACGACGGGGAGCCGTTGATCTTTTTTCACTTTTTGAACGAGAATCAACGGCACACGTTCACCATTCGCCCATTTGACCATTTGACGGGGAGACATCTTCTTCAGATCGGCGACCTCCTTCTTGATCATTTTGAGATGCCGCACCGCCTCCACCACATTCCCCGTCCCCGCCTCCCCTTTCGTCCGGATCATCGCCGCTCCTTCGTTGATCCTGCGCAACGCCTCACCAAGGTTTGTGGCACCGCAGACGAACGGAATCTTGAAGTGATGCTTATCCACGTGTGCAAAGGGATCGGCCGGCGTCAGCACCTCGGACTCGTCGATGAAGTCGATCTCCAGCGCTTCGAGGATCCTCGCTTCTGCGGTGTGTCCAATCCGAATTTTCGCCATAACCGGAATGCTCACGGCCTTCTGGATCTCCTTGATCAGCTTTGGGTCACTCATGCGCGCCACACCTCCCTGCGCGCGAATGTCGCTCGGAACACGCTCGAGCGCCATCACGGCGCAGGCACCGGCCCTTTCCGCAATCACCGCTTGTTTGGCCGTCACCACGTCCATAATGACGCCGCCCTTCAGCATGCGGGCCAGGTCGTAGCCTGTCCCGACGAAGGAGGGGCCGAGGAGGTTGCGCTTGGACATGAGGCCGACATTCTAGACAAAATACGCAAAAAAACCATCATCACCAGAAGCAATACGGAAGGTTATCATCGTCTCCCCCCAAACTGACCCATCTTATCTGCGACATACAACCACGCCGCCCCTCCCGCGGCACCCACAACTCCCAACACTCCGAGTCCGCCGAGAATCAATCCTCTCTTGGACCGCGAACGCTCAACGACCCGGCGCCGGTTTGGCCGCTCTGTTTCCTTCCGACCGGATGCTTTTTCCAATTTCTTGATTGGCATAACGGCGGTGAGTTTACTGGCCTGACTGAAGAGCGGCAATATCGCGCACCACTTCCGCTGGATGCTCCTCCGGTTTCACTTTCTCATACACTTTCGCGATCTTGCCCTCAGGATCAATCAGGTACGAAATGCGCAGAATGCCATCATATGTTTTCCCTAAAAACTTCTTCTCTCCCCACGCGCCGTATGCCTCGATCATCGACTTTTGCGGATCCGAGAGGAGCGGAAAAGGGATCGCAAACTTCCCGGAAAATTTCTTATGACTCTCGACGGAATCCTTGCTCACACCGAACACCGTGACGCCATGCTTCTTCAGTTCAGTGCATTGATCGCGGAAGCCGCAGGATTCGGTTGTGCATCCCGGCGTATCGTCTTTGGGGTAGAAATAGAGAAGAACCCAGTGGCCGCGCTGGTCACCCAGTGAATGAATCTTTCCGTCCTGATCGGGAAGACTGAAGGAGGGAGCCGGGGAACCGACGGAAAGAAACACGACCGAATTGTACACAAAGATGTTACCAATCATGAACGAAGCTTGCCTCGTTCTATCTTTCTCGGTAGGAGAGGCGACATTTTCCACTGTGTACCGCTCAAGATGATCATCCGCCCCCGCCATTCCTCACAGTCTCCGAGGAGCTTCTGGAATGCTGAAAGCAACAACGTCACATCACGCTGCGAAATGCGCAGGAGCACGACCGAGAACACTTTCTCGGAAGGCATGGAGACAAAATCCTCGTCGTTGGTCACGATGATCAGATCCTCCTCCTGTGAGGCCGCAGCAAGGGATTGATCAGGCGCGCCTTTGGACAGTCGTTTCGCAACAAACCCTTTGTGCTTCAGAAACGCATCCAGTTCGCAGCGCACATTCTCATCAAGCAGAAACCGGGGCTTGGCGGGTGTTGATAACAACATAGTTCTCGCGAGTGATGGAACTGGCATACTCAAGTGCGGCACGGATGTGCGCTGCAGTGAGAGTGGGGAAAGCCTTGCGCACTTCTCCCGGGGTTGCCCGATCTGCCAGCATCTCCAATACTTGCCAGACCATCACGCGCGTCCCCTTGAAGGTGGGCTTGCCGTGGCAGATTGTTGGATCGGCGATGATGTACTTGTGGAGAGCAATGCGCATAGGACGAAAGGAGGAATC
>CAYJTW010000097.1:0-3068 GCA_964373225.1 uncultured Candidatus Peribacteria bacterium | reverse complement strand
AGCGCCTGCTCGAGCGTCATCGGCGTGACGGGGGTCAGGTTGATCGCCTCGTCGGATCCCGACGCGCGCATGTTCGTGAGCTTCTTTTCCTTGGTCGCGTTGACCACCATATCTTCGTTCTTGCTGCTCTCCCCGACGATCATGCCCTCGTAGACGTCCAGGCCCGGGATCACGAAGAGTTTGCCGCGATCCTGGAGCCCCCAGAGCCCGAAGGCGACGGTCTTGCCGCCGCCCATGGAGATCATCGAGCCGCGCGTGCGGCCGGGGAGGTCTCCTTTGTACGGTTCGTACTCGATGAAGGAATGACTGAGGATGCCCTCGCCGCGTGTTTCGATGATGAAGTCGCCGCGGAACCCCAGGAGTCCGCGCGTGGGGACGGTAAACTCGATGCGCGCATGCCTGCCCGCGGTCTTCATGTCGACCATCTCGCCTTTGCGGCGCGCCATCATATCGATGACCGTGCCCGTGAATTCCTCCGGTACATCGATGATCGCCTGCTCGATTGGTTCGTGTTTTTTGCCGTCGACCATCCGCGTGATGACCTCGGGTCGCGAGACCTGGAGCTCAAATCCCTCCCTCCGCATGTCTTCGATCAGCACGGAGAGGTGGAGCTCGCCGCGGCCGCTGACTTTGTAGACGTCGGAGTTCGGGATTTCCTCCACGTGCAGCCCGACGTTCGTCTCCTTCTCGCGCTCGAGCCGCGCTTTGATGTGGCGGGTCGTGACCAGGTCGCCTTCCTTCCCCGCAAACGGGGAGTTATTGACGAGGAACTCCATACTGATCGTCGGCGGATCGATCTGGAGCGCCGGGAGCGGCTCGGCTGTTTCACTGGTCGTGATGGTTTCACCGACGTAGATATCGGGAATACCGGCGATCGTGACGATGTCGCCCGCGACCGCTTCGTTGGCTTCGACACGCTTCAGACCTTTATAGAGGAGGACCTTTGTGATCTTGGACGTGCGGGTCTTTCCATCGGTTTGTTTGACAAACACTTTATCCCCTACTTTCGCGACGCCTTCGTACACGCGGCCGATGGCGAGCCGCCCGATGTAGTTGTCGTATCCCAGGCTGCACGGCTGCATGCGGAAGGGAACGGTGAGGTTCTGCTCCGCTTCGGGAACATGGCTCATGATGAGGTCAAACAGTGGCGTCAGATCTTTGGAAGCATCTTCCAGCTTCCGCTGTGCCAACCCCTCCCGTGCAATCGAGAAAATGTAGGGGAAGTCGAGCTGCGCGTCGGTCGCCTTGAGCGCGACGAACAGGTCAAACACTTCGTCGACCACTTCCATGCTGCGCGCCGCGGGCTTGTCGATCTTGTTGATGACGACGATCGGCTGGAGGCCAAGCTCCAGTGATTTTTTGAGCACGAATTTCGTCTGCGGCATCGGTCCCTCCTGCGCATCGACCACGAGCAGCACGCAGTCGACTGTTCGGAGGACTCGCTCGACCTCAGAGCCGAAGTCGGCGTGGCCCGGCGTATCGACGATGTTGATGCGGAAATCGTTATACTGAATTGAGCAATTTTTTGCATAGATGGTAATCCCCCGCTCTTTTTCCTGTGCATTGCTGTCCATGATCAGCTCGCCGACGCCTTCCTGCTCGTGCTCCCCAAACGCGCCGCCCTGCTTTAAGAGAGCATCAACCAGAGTGGTTTTGCCGTGGTCGACGTGCGCGATGATCGCAATGTTTCGGATGGACATCGAAAAAGGAAAAGACGCGAGAGTGTAGCGCGAAAACCCCGCATGCAGAAGGCATTTGCTGTACGAAAAAGGGCCCCACTCTCGGGACCCTTCTTTGAATTGTCATTCCGAGCGCGCAGAATGCGCGCGCTATTTACACGAGCACGGACTCGTCCCGCAACCGGGGCATCCGCCGCCCTTGCTGCACGGGCAGAGCTTCTTGACGAGCTTCAGCCAGCACATGACGGAGACGAGAAAGGCGATGACGGACAGCGAGCCGTCGATCGTGCCGAACTTCCAGCCGTCCATCGTCATATGCGTCACGTAGACGCCGATGAGTGTGGCAATAGTGGTGAGAGTGGTGAGCAATGCCACCACGGCAACCATGAATTTGCAGCCGCCGCAGCCCGAGCCGCAGCAACCGCCGGATCCGCAGGACATAAGGGGGAGGGGGAATGTAGGGGCATCCTGAGCTTGTCGAAGGACGCCCGGAGATGCGCAGAGTCTATCCCTTCCGCGCATCGAAAAGGGCCTCTGCCATTGACAGATTCATTGACACGGGTCATTCGTAAAGCATAGCATCACCGCCATGCAGTCTTGTCTACCGCACTCCGTTCGCACGCTGTTCACAACGACATTCCTGGCGGGGATGTTGGTGGTGCCCGCGGGAACATTCGCACATGATGTGTCACTCCTCTATCGCAACATGCCGGGGTTCCAGTGCCACCGGTGGAACGCAATGGGTGAGTGCAGCGACTGGAGTTATTTTGAGACGACACGGGCCGCTTCGCCGGTCTCCCTCGGCGCCTCGATCGTACGCCCGACCTACCCGGTGTACCGCTGCGTAAGCCCAACCACCGACTGCACCGGCTCCATTACAGTCCGCGGCTCTGCGAGCCCGAATCCCGCTTCCCGCGGGGAACTGCTCACCTACAGCATCTATGTCCGTAACGACGACAGCCAGATCCGCACGGTCAATGTGCGGGCATATCTGGACCCCAACACCGTGAGTTTTGAAAGTGCGACCTTCGGCGGCTACAGCGACGGCACGACGATCCGGTGGGATAGCCAGCGGATCTCCCCCCGCATGAGCCGCACCATCATCCTGCGGGTACGCGTCCGCAGCGACGCGCGTCTCACGGAGCCGGTTCTCCTGCGTCTCCAGGCCGACCGCAGCAGCGATTCCGTGAGCGTGAATCTGATCGACCGCGACGGTGCGTACGACAACGCGATGCAATTCAGGGACGACGGCATCTACGTCCGCACCGGCCGTCCCCCGCGCTACCGCAAGCTCGATCCGTACCGCCCGCAGTACTACTACGACAACACCGGGAATCTGCACTATCGGGGGAACGGACCGGGATATTATTGCGATCAGACGAAGTACGT
>CAYJTW010000096.1:0-3101 GCA_964373225.1 uncultured Candidatus Peribacteria bacterium | reverse complement strand
GTTCAACCTTGTATGATTCATCATCGGTCACCAGAAAATTCCCTCTCCGCCAAAGCTGTTGGTTGATTTTCTGGCCGCGGGGACGGGCCCAGAAGAGGTACGTACCAGTGGCATCCTTCCGCGAGAATGAGCCGAAGATGCCTTCAAAGTAATGGTTGATGAAGGGCTCGTATTCGGGATCGAAGAGAATGTGATTAATCAGGGTATCTTGCGTCAAATGGTACTTCGTGAGCAGTCGCACAACGATATCCTCCTGACCGATGTAGAGAAGTTGAGGCAATTTGACGTTGCTCGCGGTGAAGAATCTCTGCCAGAGATGACGATTTGTTTTCGCAATTTGATCTCTATATGTCCTGCAGTCGAGGATTTCCGGTGTGTTGTAAACTTCCTCGATGAGCGTGTCGATCCGACCGGCGACGCGGGAAGTCACTTCTCCGCTCTTTACCAAATTCTGGAGTTGATCTTTCACTTTGACGATCTCCTGAGCGGTGTACGGTCGGAAATTGTAGACGGAAGAAGCATGTGCATTGCTCGGAAGGAACGACAGGCGCTGCAAATGCAACGAGTCTTTTATGCAGGTATTAAAGAGCAACCCGCGGGGGAAGGATGAATTTCCAAGGGAAATGTTCGCGCACGCCAAAACAATCACATACTGCAATAGAGGATCGCTGTGCGAATGCACTGCGAGTGCCGTCAGTAAATTGGAATTCACGAAGAAGGGGTGCACGATGGGACCCACATGATCTGCCGTCGAAACGAAATAATACTTCGCCAGCTGTTGCAGCACTCCATCGGCAATTTTTTCTCCAAAGCGCTCTTGCATGACTTCGTGAATCGTGGAGAGCATTTCACTCTGACGGCGTAGAATCGGCGGGTTGAGATTCACGTCGATGTATTCACGTGCATAGCCAAGGAGAGATTCGCCTCCGCGCTTTCGGAGAATGTCGCGCAGGATGGGGCGTTTCGCGAGCACGCTCTCTTTTAGACGAGCGAATCGATCGGAGCGATCTGCCATTTCATCGGACTGTCCCAATCCCGATGACTGTTGTGCAGCAGCGCGGATCGCTTTGGAAAGCGTGTTCGGCGTGCGTTCGGTGTTCGATTGGGAGGAAGGGGGTTTCCCCATAAATTGGACGACCCAGTCTAGTCTCGCGACCCCCGGAATTCAATGGTCTGTAACGTTTCCTTTTCTCTATTTGAAGCGGTTTACAGTAGCTTGCCAGCCGTAGCCCCGCACCTTCGAAAGGTGCGCGGGCGAAGGCTGGTCGGGACGACCCCTCTTCGCGCTTCGGCGCTTCGCCGGGGTCGTTCGCAGATTACAAATCTTCCGAAGATGGGTGGAAGCAATGACTCTGGTCGGGACGACTGGACTTGAACCAGCGACCTCTTGCACCCCATGCAAGCGCTCTAGCCAACTGAGCTACGTCCCGATAAAGGTGGCGATGAATTGAAGGAAGGGATTCGAGCCAACTGAGCGGAGCCTGTCCTGAGCGTGGCGAAGGGGCCCCGAGTGAAGGCGCGGCCAGTATAGGGTCATTCCAAACCGCTTCAAATACAGAAAAGGAAACGTTACAGACCATTGAATTCCGGGGGTCGCGAGACTACACTGGGACATTCCAATTATGGGGAAAATCGACTCCGCCAGCTCTTCCATCGAAACAACACTTCAGGCCCTGCGCGAGGCCATCTGGTCGCGGAGGCCGATTTTGGGCGAGATCATGCGCAAGCACGGCAACATGAACCTCTTCGACTACTCGCGCGATTTCATGGACGTCAATGATGCGCCTGTGCTCGATCCTTACAAACCCGAGATCATCGAGACGCTCACCGATCTGATCGGACAGCGACTGGGTTTGGACGTGGCGGCCCGCACCCGCAAGCAGCTCAAGAAATTCGCCCTGGTCTCCACTGCCGACCATCACTCCACAATTGATCATCCGTTCTGGGTGAACGCCAACATCATTTCCGGTCTTCCGTTCCTCGAAAAACCCGACCCCGACGTCTTCTCCCTCGTTGTGCTCTCCTTTGCGAGTGTCTCGCTCAATAATGCGTCGGGCTTCGCGCGCGGGATTCTCTTCCATGGCGGCATGGGCAATTCCAGCAATCTCATCCGTCTGCCGGTGTTGCCGGATAAAGAGAAGATGGGGATCGTGTACAGCAGTCGCGCGTTCAATCGTGAGGATCTCGACCGCGCCCAGCTGTCGCTGCTCGAAAAAGAGAAGGCCGGCGAGATTGTGCCAGAGCGCCGCGAGGGGATCGCCGGATTTCTCGAGGAGTATTACGGAGCCAAAGACGTCCTCGATTCTCCCGATCTCTCCACGCAGATCACCAAGATCAACTTCCGTTTCTGGCCCAAGCTCTTCCATCCGGCCAAAGGCGAACAGCCCGGCCAGCGCATGCTTGATCTCATTTACTTCGAGATTGAAACGCTCGTGACCGAACTGCTGCTGCGCCGTCATCTGACGGAAAATACCCTGATCTACCGTCTGCTCTTCAATGCGGACTATCGCACGCTGGCGTTGGAGTGTTTCGACGGCATCGCCGGCGCGTTTTCACACAAGAAAGGATGGGGCACATACATGTTCTGGGCGATCGATGCGAACCATCACCGGGTGCGCCTGGAACTCGACGGGAACCGCCTGGTCTCCAAAACCCAGCCGGGCCTCTCGGTCGATTTCACGCCGGATGCCATTGCGCAGGCGCTCAAAGACCGGCGCATCTACCCCAGCATGCTCCTCTGCTACATCATGGTCTCGCTCTACTACGGCATGAAGTGTCTGGGCGGATTTTGCCAGGTGCATGACCTGACCGTGACGAAGGAAGCGTGGGGCAAGATGCTGAGGGCACTCGGTGAGACCAAAGAAGCCGACGCGCTGACGCCGATCCAGACCAAGGAGCTCGGAGGCGATGGCATGGTTCTCGCGTACTCGCGGTCGGCGTCGCAGCAGGAGATGTTCCCGGCGACGGGCATCGACATGTACCTGAACGAAAAGGATACGAGCGTCGAAAAGTACCTGAACCGTTCCAAAGAGGTGACGATGCAGGAGATGATGAACCCGATGCTCCCCGAGATGTACACGGTGCTCTTCAGCATTCATCAA
>CAYJTW010000095.1:1176-3103 GCA_964373225.1 uncultured Candidatus Peribacteria bacterium | reverse complement strand
GAACTCGAACACGTGATTGCACTTGCGACACTGGAAATCGAAGGTGGGCATCGCTGGCAGTATACGCGATGCTCAACGATGAACGCCTGCAAGCATGTTTGCAGCATCAGCTGCGGCGTCACCGACGAGGTTGAGTGCTTTTGTGATTGCGGAGAAGAACCGCAGATGGAAAACGTCCTGCACTCCGCCCACGATGTTTTCTCTCGTTCGTGGGAACATTCCCTCCAAGTGCGGCACCGGCGCTCTGTTCCCGTCCAGATAACGACCGACATCTCGCACGGCGGGATCGATGCCGCCAAGCTGTGTCACCCCATTGACCAGAGCCGCCCCAACCTGGAGAGGATCCCGATAGTCATAGTCCTTCATTCGTTCGACGAACCTTCCTGTGCAAGAATTGAAGTGGATCAGACGCTGTTCTCCAGAGCACAATCTCATGCCTCTAGTATAGATTTTCTTGCACGGAAGTCCATGAAAATGCCGTTTTTATCACATTGAACTGAACTGACCAGCAATTTCTGACTTCCGGATGCCAAGTCCCCCTTGCAGGCGAAGTTTTGCTGCTGTATAAACTTCGACGATTTCCTGCCTTTGGGACGGAATCATCGCTCTTTCTCTCGAACGAACGGCGCCGTGCAAACGGTGGCCGTTTTTTTATTTCTGCGAAGGGATGTCGAAGGCGAACGCAGTGAGACGAGACAGGCCGAAGCAGAAATAACCCTGAGCGAGTCCGCCAAAGGCGGGCGAGTCGAAGGGTTCTATTGTATGCTTTGAAGGTGTTACCGAAAGCCTACGACCCCAAGGCCGTCGAAGATCGCATCTACAAGATGTGGGAGGAGTCCGGTGCCTTCGCAGCCGATGCGAAGAGTGAGAAAGAATCATTTACCATCGCGATGCCGCCGCCGAATGCGACGGGGCAGCTGCATCTTGGACATGCGGTGATGCTCGCGCTGGAGGATATCTTCATCCGGTTTCAGCGAATGTGCGGGAAGGAAGTCCTTTGGATTCCCGGGACCGATCACGCCGCGATCGCGACAGAGAGTTTCGTCATCAAGAAGCTGCAGAAGGAGAAGAAGATGAAGGATCCGCGCGCGCAGCTCGGCCGCGAAGCGCTCATCAATGAAATCAAAGCCTTCGTCGAGGTGAGCAAGAGCACCATCCGGGGCCAGGTTCGCAAAATGGGCTCGTCCTGCGACTGGTCGCGCGAGCGGTACACGATGGACCCGGTCCTCAACCGCTGCGTAAACGAAGTATTCGTCAAAATGTACCGTGATCAGCTCATTTACCGTGGTCACCGCATCGTGAACTGGGATCCCAAGCTCCAGACCACCGTCAGCGACGACGAAATCGAATACGAGGAGAGGACGGAGCCGTTCTACACCTTCACGTACGGGCCATTTGAAATCAGCACCTCCCGTCCGGAGACAAAATTCGGCGACAAATACGTCGTGATGCATCCGGAGGACAAGCGATACGCGAAATATACCCATGGCGAGAAGATGACGGTCGAGTGGATCAATGGACCGATCGAGGCGACGGTCATAAAAGATAAAGCTGTCGACCCGGAATTCGGCACGGGCGTCATGACGATCACGCCGTGGCACGATCACGTCGATTTTGATCTCGCCGAGCGTCATACACTCGAGAAGCAGCAGATCATCGGCTTCGACGGCAAGCTCCTACCCGTCGCCGGCGAGTTCAGCGGCATGCATATCGAGGACGCGCGCCCGAAGATCGTCGAGAAGCTCAAAGAGAAAGGTCTCCTCGTCGGCATCAAAGAGGATTACGTCCATAACGTCAGTCTCAGCCAGCGCGGAAAGGGGAAAATCGAGCCGCAGATCAAGGAGCAGTGGTTCATTGACGTCAACAAACGTGTGGTCAAATGGAAGCGCAGGGAACTCAGCCTCAAGGAAGTGATGCAGGAGGTCGT
>CAYJTW010000095.1:0-1076 GCA_964373225.1 uncultured Candidatus Peribacteria bacterium | reverse complement strand
CAGGACCCCGATACGCTCGATACGTGGTTTAGTTCGGCGCTCTGGACCTGGAGCACGCTCATCGACAAGAATCTGGCAGATGATCCAGCGCTTTCCCTCGAAGAACTGCTCCTCAAGAGTCCGGACTTTACAAAATTTCATCAGACGGACGTGATGGAGACGGGCTACGACATCCTCTTCTTCTGGGTCGCGCGGATGATCCTCATGACGACGTACGTGACGGGATCGATGCCCGAGCTCGAGTACGGCCAGGTGCCGTTCGATACGGTCTACCTGCACGGCATGATCCGTTCGCGGGACGGTCGCAAGATGAGCAAGAGCGACCCGGACACGATGATCGATCCGCTCGATATGATCCAGAAGTACGGTGCGGACGCGCTTCGTCTCTCGATGATCGTCGGGCAGAGCCCGGGCAATGACAGTCGTCTCTACGAAGAAAAAATCGCGGGTTACCGCAATTTTGTGAACAAACTCTGGAACGCGTCGCGATTCGTCCTGATGAAGTGTGAGGAAGCGAAAACGGATCCTTCCACAATCACGGCGCTTCCGCATACGAAGGATCTTTCGCTCGCCGACCGCGCATTGCTCCACGCTCTGGAAGTTCTCATCGAAGATGTTACCGATGGACTGAAGGAATATCGGCTCAGCGACGTGGGGGAGAGACTCTACGCGTTCGTGTGGGATTACTTCTGCGATTGGTATCTGGAGTTGAGTAAGGGGACAGCCAATCTCGCCGTCCTTGTCCACGTCCTGCGTAAGATTCTCGTTCTGCTCCATCCGTACTGTCCTTTCGTGACGGAGGAACTGTGGACATCAGTGAAGCCGAGTGGCGCCAAAATGCTCATCAAAGAGCCGTGGCCGAATGCCAAAGCGGAGCGAAAGGATCCCGAGGCGTTCGCGCAGCTCCAAATCCTCATCGACGTGATCACGGCGATTCGAAAACTCCGCAGCGAGCAGGGGATCGAGCCCGGAAAGGAAGTCACAGTGACCATTTTTAGCAAAGAGCACACTGCGCTGTTCGATTCGCAAGCCGACCATATCCGCCGCCTGACAAAAGCGGGATCACTGACACTCTC
>CAYJTW010000094.1:0-3180 GCA_964373225.1 uncultured Candidatus Peribacteria bacterium | reverse complement strand
CCGACAAGGACAAAAATCATCATCACGGACAATAACAGGTTGAATCTTCTCTAATTCATTTTTTCATCCATGCCCCCCGGTACCACCCCCGAAGTGCCCCGTGAACAGCGCGAGCGCGATGCATCCGCCCTCAGCGGGACCATCAACACGCTGGCCAATAGCAACGCGACGGTTGAGCAGATCCAGGATCTGGCGAACGGAGGCTTGCTGCGGCGGTTGCAAACGTCGCACCGGTACATACGGGAACATCTGGGTGAGACCGAGCTCAGGAATCTCCGGTCCCTGCACCGGAATATGGATCGGTATATCCAGGAGGTCCAGAGAAATACCAATCTCAGTTCCATTCGGCAGAAGGAATTGGTCGCAGAGTTGACGGAGCTTCGGACCGAACTCGCGCCGACCGTCTTTCGGCCGGGAGAATTTGTGCAGACGCAGACGGAGAACGTGAGGGAATTCGCCCGGAATAATCCGGGGGCCGTGACAACGATCGCGGCCGTGGGCGTCGTCGCCCTCACAGGAACTCTCATCGCCTCACTCTGGAGCGCCGTCAGTCATTCCGGACAAACCACGCAGAGGGCGGGAGAGGCGTGGTCAACGTTCTGGAAAGGCATTCTTCTTACGGGAGTAGCTACGACCGCGGCGGGTGTTGCCGCGTACTTCGGTTGGCCGAAGTTGCAGGACATCATCGAGAAGAACCGCAAGCAGGCGGAGCAGAATCAGAAAACCGTGAAGGAAAACCAGGGCATCCAGAAAGCCCAGGGTGTCACCGATGCTGCGATTAAGCAGATGCAGCCGGCGATAAAACAGTTGCAACTGACCGTGCCGACAACCGTCGATGCCGCACGCATAGCAATTGATGCCGCACGGACATCGCTCGATACAGAAGAAGCAACAACCCGCGCGGCGAGCTTCATGGCTGAGGTTGGCAATGCGCGTCGCAAGCAGGTGAGCGACCGATGGACGACACTGCGCAAGCAGATTGCCGATGCGCAGGCTCTCTTGCCTGCGCCGCCGGCTCCCACTCCGCAGGAGCAAAAGGTCACAAAGGAAAACGCGCCGCCTCCAGCTTCCCAGCCAGATGTCAAAGGCCAGGCAGGTCAACCGAATCAAAAACTCGATGCCGCAGGGAATCCGATTAATCCGGTGCCGACTCCTACTCCGACGCAGAATCCTCCGCCGGTCGATAACAATCAGGTTCCGCGACCGAATCCAGAGCAACAGCAACCGCCTTCGCTGTCGGAAAAAATGCGCAAGATTGCCTATGGGCTGCCCCAAGGGCCTCTGTTGAGACCGGATGCGCCGAAACATCGTGTGGGAAATATCGAATTTGTTTTCGGTCCACGACATCTCTACATCATCCGTGATGGCTATCCGCGACCGCAGCGGGTGGAATTTGGTATGAGTTACACGGGAATTCCAGGCTTTAAGACAATCAATCTTTCGGACGCTTCCCGCTCCGGAGACAATATCATTTTTGATGTGCCGTGGATTCTCCGAAAGCCTTTGGGTGGCAATCCGACTCTCCCAATTGGAAATATCAATATGGTGGAATTCATTCCCGCTCTCACGCATTTCAGTTCGACTACGACTCCGTATACGACCGATCGTCCACATACGACAGCAGGTGGAACACGCTTGGGAACCATATATTTCCGTGTTCGTCTGATTCCGTCCTAACTCTTCGTCTCACGTACCCATGCCCAACCACATCGAGACCATCAGTAACCTCAACCAGAGCCTCCTCATCGAAGGGGCGACGCTGAATGCAGAGGATGCGCAGAGTATAACGAAGAATCTTGAGGCGATGTATAAGGAGGGCGATCCGGAAGTCCGCAAAGGGCTTGCGGAATTGCGCAGAAACCTTGAGCCGCGCCTCGCTGGTCAGGTGGCCAGTGCTGCACACGAAAGCTGGCGCAAGCTCGCCAATGAACTCGACCGGCGCATGGCTCTCGCCTACCACCCCGAAACCGGCATCGCTGGTGTGTCGAACGTTGTCCGGGCGGGTATCAACAGGCTCCTCGTTGCAGAGAGAGATTACCTTCCGGGGGTGACGGCGAGGCTTTCTACGCTGTCTCCCGGAGCTCAGAATGCAATCCGTGGAGGAGTGGCTCTGATTGCAATTCCTGCCGCGGTGTTACTCGCAGTGAATATTATCAGTGGCATTCTTGTCGGCGGCTATCACTTTGTTCGACATCCGTGGAGAACGCTCAGAAGCATCGGAACCGGAGGTTTCGGGCTCCTGGGGAATATCACGGCTGGTGTCGCCACGATTGGCGCCGCCGCCGCTACGTTCGCGACGTTGCGCGGATATCTTCCACCGAGCTGGAGCGCATGGTTGCCATCGTTCATGAGGCCGGCGCCCACGGCACAGCCGACGCAAAAGCAGACGGCGGAGCAGATCAAGAAACTCGAGGAGGATCGTCAGGCTCAGGAGAATACGACAAACACCGCGCTTGCCGAAGCGCGCGACCGACTCAGAAATCCCAATCCGCTTCCATTCGCACGAGCGGCGCTCCAGCACATCACGACGGAATTGGGTCTGATCCAAACCCTGACCGGCAACACGTTGCCTGCCGATCGTCAGTCATTCCTCACGACCCGCCGCACGGAGCTCGAAAATGCCCGGCGCGAGATGCAACTGATCACGAGAGAAACACCGGCCGAAGTTCTGCAGGCGGTCACCAAAGTCATCAATGCTCTCGATGCGAATGTCGCCAATCTGCTCAATCCTCCCACACAGCGTGAAGTTGCAGGTGTTGCTGTGCGGTTTGCAAACAATTCAATTTTTCTTGATGGACGCCGTCTCGTGATCGAGGCGACCCGATTTGGCAGTCCATGGTTACCTGTCACTCTGAACGCTCTGAGGAAGAGCGGCACGAATCTTCAGGCGAATGCTACGGCAAGTTTTGTCGGGATTCCCATCAATCGTACTCCCGTCTTTACGCCAGAGAAAGTGGCCGAAGCTCTCAATCGTTACAAAATAGGAGGGCTACCCTACGAAGAGGATGAAACAGATGCGAACAATCGCCCGACTGGAGTACGCTTGAAATTCAGTCTTGGTTCATAAGAATTATTTACGCGTATCCATGCCCCTCCTCCGTCTCTATCCCTTTCTGATTCCTCTCGTCGTCGGTTTCCTGTGCTAAGCTACGAAGATTTGCTATGAGGGACTGCGGACCG
>CAYJTW010000093.1:0-3392 GCA_964373225.1 uncultured Candidatus Peribacteria bacterium | reverse complement strand
TATCCGATTCTGCTCGGGTTTGGCGTTGTGGGACTTTTTGACCTTCTCCGGTCCCGAGCCCGGTCCCGGACCCGAATACTTCTGGGCATCAGCATCCTCGCAATTCTCATCAGTCATTTTTCTTTTCTGTGCTTCTACGCCTACGGCCAATGCAACGCGGCGATTGACCGATGGCATCTGCCCGGCGTGCCGGGCAATCTTCACCTGACGTCCGAAGGCTTCTATGCGTGGAGCCTGATGCGCGATGAACTCGACCGCGTCGCCCCCGAGGGCAGCTCGGTCTACGTCGATACGACCGTCGCCTCCGCATGGGAGCACGGCGTCTTCCGTCCGGATATCCGCGTTGTCGTCGAGCCCCGGTCCGAACGCTGTCCGCTCTATTACATCACGCAGAATCCCCGGCCAGAGGACCTGATCATCGCGAAAACTGAGGAGGCGCCGATGACGTATTTGACGCTTCTGAAGTGTAAATAGGCTTGTATTGCCACTTTCAAGGAAATAGTATATAATTATCTCAATGGCAGAACCAGCCGACTTTCTCGATTTGTACACAACCGGCGACAGTGCCCGGGAAATCGTCATGCTGGGACATGCAATTGATGACGAAGGAGAAACCGAAGGAAGCATCGAGCACGTCATGCCGGCGATCCGGGAACTCACGGAATTTTCCCGGCATCAATTGAAGGAGATCGGCGTCCTTCCGTGGACGCTGCCCGATGACGTTGGCGACAACCCGAATGCAAAATATCTTTCGACGATCGTCGAATACGCGGCTGCGGCATGCCACCGTGTTCGTGAGCAGACAAAAACCGCGCTCGCATCCGACGGAAAACAGAAAGTGTTCTCATTCGGAGGCAACCACTTGCGTGCCGTGGAACTGCCGGGAGTGGTCGAAGCGTGCAATGAAATGAAGACGCCGCTGGCCATCCTTTGGCTGGACGCGCATCCGGATGCAAACGTTCCCAATCCCGATCCGAACGCCAAAAATAACGACCCTCGGTACTCGCTCACAGGAAACGTGCATGGCATGGTCAGCAGCCTTGTCCATGGTCGCGGCCCCAAGGAACTTGTCGAGTTGCTCAAGCAGGCTCCGCATCTTGATCCTCACAATATTCTCTACGTTGGAATTAATGCTCCGGACAACGCCGAGATCACCCTGCTTCGCGAACTCGGTGTGCGCGTCATCACGATTGCTGATATCGATCTGCGTGGGGGAATGTCGCAGGTTTACGATGCGATTCAAGAAGTGAACAGACGTGTGGCTCTCGATCGGGCGGAGAAAGGAGAAGAGATTGAATCCGTTCGTTGGTGGACCGAACTCGATGCGGACGTTATGGACGATAAGGAATCGAAGGGCAAAGTCATGCCCAATGAGAGCGGACTGCGCAAGCGCGAGCTCGATTCGCTGCTCCTCTGGATGGGCAAGGAATGCGAGGTGCTCGGTCTCGGCGTCTCCGAAGTGGCGCCGAAGAAAGATATCGACGGGTCAATGCGCGAGATCATCCGCGGGAGCGTCGCCCGGTTGTTGCTCGGACTGCCAAACGTTCCGTACAGCAAGCATATGCAGGAGAATAAACCCGGCGAACCGCGGAAAGCTCCTGAGGTCATTCCCTCCACGCTGCAACGCAATTTGCTTCCGCAGAGAGGAATTTCCTGGAAGAAATTCACGGGGTATGTGGCAGGTCTTGCAGTCGCTCTCAGCGCCGTTATTTTCGGAGCTAAGAAGTATTCCGATAGCCGTACGGAATCGGCGAGTCGCAAAGGCGTGACGCCGGATTTTGTCCTGGAATCAGACAAAAACTGGGATAGGCAATTCCAATTCACGGGCATTGCACAAACGAACGGGTTTGTGCCATTGCCGTTCAAAGGTTCTGACCTCTATGCCCCGGAAACCGGTAAAACGATTCTGAAGGAATACTTGCAAGACGCAAAAGAACATCCCTCCATGGCATCGTACAAACTTCGGCAGCTCTACTCCTATATTTATCTTGCAACGGGCAAAGGCAAAGGCCGTGAGGCGTGGCAGAATGTGAGGGATGGAGTGGATGTGGATACCTACTGGGCGCTCGTGAACGGTTACACTCTTTTTGAGAGAACGGTCGACATCGCTGAGGTCAAAGAATACGAGAGAATTTGGACATCTTGATGCGCAGCGTGGGAGCAACGAAGATCAGCCACGCGATCACCGCCATCCCATCAACAACAATCGGAATCAGCAACAGTGAATAATCCATGAAGTAGAGCCCCCGCCACATCAAGTAGAGATAGAAGAACTGGAACTGGAACGTGATGAGCACGAGCGGAATCAACATGCGGTACTTCATGAGCATCGGAATCCCCGCGAGCGTGAGCAGAATCACGGCGGTCTCCATGTAGAAGTGATCCATGTGATCAAGAGATGCTGCGATCAGGAAGGCCATCAAAGCGCAGAGCCCCAGGACACGTCCCAGGCGTTCATCCTTCCACAGTCCCTTCGGATACAGGAATGCAAAGACGCCAAGTGTCATCAAGATGGGAGACGAATGCGTCAGATTCCCGAGTCCGGTCCTGGCCGCGTCGGGGAAATAGAAGTTGTGGATCGAAAACAGCATCTGGATGCCGTGCAGTGCGTTTAAGGGGAGGCGTTGCCACAGGAACACGTTGCTCTGATCAATATTCACATGTGCACCCACGATGATCCGTCCGATCTGCAGATATTCAGCAAGAACGTAGAGTGCGGGGAGGATCATCGCGAACAGGAATTGCTTCCATCCGCGCGTGAGCGTCCGCTTGCTCTTTCCTTTTGCTTCCCAAAGGAGGAACAGCGGCAGCAGCGCGATCGAGAACGGTTTGATCAGGAGTGAAATCGAATACGGGAGGAATGCCCACGCCGATCCTCTTCCTCGAAGTCCCAGCGTCAGCAGCAGGAAGAGCGTGAAGGAGGCGAACGTGAATCCGCGGAACGCGGGAAAGAACAGGAACGGCATCAGCGCGAGGGCGTATGCAAAGAACATGCTCTCCGTCCGGTCGCGCAGGACCGGACGCGATGCCCAATATCCCGCAGCGGGGATCAGGATCGCACACAACATCTGGAACCAGATGTTCGTCAGCGAAGAATGCGTCAGGATGTAGAGAGGCGTCGCGAGAAAAGACGCTCCGTGGAAACCGGGAATGGAAAAGTCGAGCGTTCCGCCCGCGAGCGTCTCGATGAACCGCTGATAGTGCGCATTATCGTCCTGCGGGATGATCTGCGTTCTGGAAAAAACGAAAGCGATCGTCCCCGTGATCAAAAGGAGGTGGAGAAGGGGAGCGGAGAGAGCTTTTCGGATGAGGGACATTGCAAGAAGGATACCGCAAGATGGCGGAGAGGGAGGGATTCGAACCCTCGATGGTCTTTCGACCATACGCGCTTT
>CAYJTW010000092.1:0-3444 GCA_964373225.1 uncultured Candidatus Peribacteria bacterium | reverse complement strand
TGATTCATTCTTGGGGTATTCGCTCCAATCGGGGTATCATGACATGTCTTTTCCACTCCACCCTGTATGCGCCGCGTCACCGTTGTTCTCGCGTGTCTTTCACTCCTGCTCATCCCGCTCCTCACCAATGCCAGTCACTCGTGGGGCGGATACCACTGGGCCCGGACGAGCAATCCGTTCACCGTGAAGCTGGGCGATAATGTTTCGGATATCTGGGATGCCTACCTTGCCACCACGTCCAGCGACTGGAGTGTCAGCACCGTTCTCGATACGACCATTGTTGCGGGGAAAGGAGGGAAGAACTGCCGAGCGACTGCAGGACGCGTCGAAGTCTGCAATAAGAAGTACGGGAACAATGGATGGCTGGGTCTCGCGCAAATCTGGATCAACGGAGCAGGGCACATCACACAAGGTCTCGCGAAGGTGAACGATACGTACTTCAGTACGCCGACCTATAACACTACAGCATGGAAGAATTTGGTCATGTGCCAGGAAGTCGCGCACACGTTTGGGCTCGACCACCAGGACGAAATTTTCGGCAACCCGAACCTGGGGACGTGCATGGATTACACGAGCAACCCCGGCGGTCCTCCGAGCAACGAGCATCCAAACGCCCACGACTACGAGGAACTGGGAATCATCTACGCGCACGTGGATAGTTCGACCACACTCAGTGCCGGCGTTCCGGGATCAAACGGGCAAGGTCTCGATGATTCTCAGGAGTGGGGCAAGGTCGTGAAGAAGGACGGAAAGGGAAAGAATTCGTTGTATGAGAAGGACCTCGGCAAGGGGCACAAGGTTCTCACGTATGTGTTCTGGGCGGAGTGATCCCTCGTACGCTCGCGTTGCGACGCGAGCTACTCGGGATGACAACGATGCATCTGTATAGTGCAAGGCGATGAGAACATTCTCCATCTGCTTGATCGGGTTGCTGCTTTTGAGCAGCTGCGCGGGGGCGATCTCCTCCGTGGCCGGCGATGAGGGGGAGATGACGGGCAATTTCTCCGGCGAGATCAGCTCCGTCCTCTTCGTCGACCCCTCAACAGTGAAGCAGCAGCACAAAGAGTTCAAAAACACGCTCAAGGCGCTCGGTCCTGCGGGCAAAGGCAAGCGCGATCTCTACGAGCACTATGTCCCGATCATCGGCGCCAATGGCGTGCTCGCCGGTATCACTGAGCTCTGGCCCAAATGCCACAGCGAAGCGCATGACCTGGGCAAAATCATCTTCGAGAAAACGAAAGACGTCGGCGTCAGCCTCAGCGTGTGCCGCGACGGCTGTTACTCGGGCTGCATGCACGGCGTCCTGATGGAGGCGTTCGCCGGCGCGCGCGTGAGCTCGGCGGCAGACCCCGAGCAACACGTCGACGTCGAGATCGTGAAGTCGACCATGGACAAAGTGTGCAAGGACAACACGATGACGTCGTCGTATTCCCCCGGCGACTGCGCGCACGCGACCGGGCACGCGATGATGGTCCTGGCCGATTACATCGTTCCCAATGCGATCCAGTACTGCGATGCCTTCGGTGACGAGCACATGCGCTACTACTGCGCGACCGGCGCGTACATGGAGTACATCACCGAGCGGGATAGTGAAGATGCCGCCGCCGGCAAGCGCGTGCTCTACCCGTGCGATGTCGGCAAGTATCCCGCCGCGTGCGCGCGGTACAAGATGGTCCACGTCATCCAACGTCTCGTGAGGAAGAAATCCGATGTCGCCAAGCTCGTGCGCAGCTGCGATCAACTCACCGGCGCGTACCGCATCGGCTGCTACCACGGCGCGGGCAACGGCTTCATGTCCGCACTCGTCAGCGGCAAGAGTACGCTCACGGATGTCTGCGGCGCGGCGGAGGGGGATGCCCGGTCCGCCTGCATTGACGGCGCGATGGAGCGCATGGCCAAGTACCATCCCGACCGGGCGGCGGAGGTCTGCGAAGATCTCTCCGGGGGCTCAACCGACCGCGATACCTGCAATGCCGCAATCGCGCGTGGGATGTACGATATGAAGAAGGATGTGAGCCTCTATGTGAACTAGGCTTCCGGCAGGGCTCAATGCAAAGTTCTTTTGACAAAAATGGCCATTTATGATCAAATTTTTTATTCAATATTAAGGCTATCCGAAGCCTCTTTTCTTGTCCTGTGCGGTTTCCTTGCCTAGACTTGGCCAATCTTCCCCTCTCCAACGTATGTTGAGTCTCCCCTCGTCTGTGCGCCGCGCGCTGAATCGCTTCAGCCTCGCGACGCTTGTTTCGCATATCGCGCTCAGTTCAGTGGTCGCGGTACTCCCGATCTTCGCCGTTCCCCTTGTGGAAGCATCGACCACCACGCTCGCACCGAGTGGCGCCGGGAATTACAACAGCAGCAGCGACTGGCCTGCAAATACGGGCACGAAGACGGCCGCTGTCACGAGCAACGATGGGGATACGACGTACATCTCTGAAGGGAGTAACAACAAACGCCAATCGTTTGTCTTTGCAGGTGCGGGAATTCCCGCAGGATCAACAATCAATTCTGTCACAATAAACGCGGTGGCGAAGGAAGTCGGTGGTAATACGGCGATCAAGCTCTTGGCAGAAAAAGGGGCGGGCGATTCGAACAGGAGTGTCGGCAGCAGCGAAAGCCTGACAACCAGTTATGCGACCTATAGTCGGACAATGATGACCAACCCCTTTACGGGTGTTGCGTGGACGCTGACGGAAGTAAACACGTGGGCAACTACTCGTTTTGGGGTGGAAAAAGCCGACAGCTCAAACACGGCACGCGTGACGCAAATCTCTGTTGTTGTTGATTACACAGCGCCGCCTGCCACCATCGTTATCATCAAAGATGCCGTCCCGAATGATGCACAGGATTTTTCGTTCACAAGCGATATTTCCGGGGAAGGGAACGGCAGCTTCTCTCTGGATGACGATGCCGACGGAACGCTCAGCAACACCAAGACGATGAGTAGCGTCACGACCGGCACGTACACGGTTACCGAGGGCGCGAATCCGGCAGGATGGGCTTTCACAAGCCTTAACTGCACGGGCGGCGGCGAAAACACATCCACGAGCGGCAGCGTCTCCACGATCGGTCTCGACAGCGGCGAGACGGTCACCTGCACGTACACGAATACGAAGCTCGGCACCGTTACGATCATCAAGAACGCCGTTCCGGACGATGCGCAGGATTTTGACTTCACGAGCACGCTCTCCGGCGCAGCAAGCTTCTCGCTCGATGACGATAGCGATGGCACGCTCTCCAACACGAAAACAGTGACGAACGTCGCGCTCGGCGGCTACACCATCACCGAGGATGCCAATCCGACCAACTGGAATCTCACGAGTATTGCCTGTACGGGCGGCGACGCCGATGGCTCCACGAATCTGGGTACGCGCACCGCCACAATCGATGTCGACGCCGGAGAGAACATCACCTGCACGTTCACCAACACGAAGGACGGGACGA
>CAYJTW010000091.1:0-3515 GCA_964373225.1 uncultured Candidatus Peribacteria bacterium | reverse complement strand
ACAATGCCGAAACAAGTTGAGTGTCATGGTGAGGTGCGCCGCAGCGCCTCGAACCATGATACAGGCATTACGCCTTTCCTCCCTCCAAGCCCTTCCTTGCCCACGCACCGCCGACGGCACCGACGATCGGGCCGAGGATTTCGATGGGACCGAAGGAGCTGATGCCGAGGGCAACCGCGGGGTTCAGGATGGCGTTACTGAAGTGGTATGCCAGATACATTCCCATCAGGAGAGACCCTCCCACCACAAGTCCGTTGGCAGCCGGCGGAACCTTCTGCAGCGTGACCGACATGACGGCGAAGGTGAGGAAGAACGCACCGAGCGCTTCGGCGATCCCGGCCACCAGTGTTGTGTCAGCTGCAACCGAAGCTACCCCTCCCGTCAGGAGTCTGCCCAGCGTCATCGCGACTGCCGCGCCTGCGAGCTGGCAGATGACGTACATCACGGCGTCGTTGGTTTTGAGCTTCCCGGCGCTCAAAATGCCGATGGAGACGGCGGGGTTCAGATGCGCGCCACTGATGCCGCCGACCATGTACACGAAGAGTCCGAGCGTGATCGAGGCGAGCACCGCCGTGGTCATGAACGGCATCTCGAAGATCACCGACAGCCAGACGCAGAAGGTGAGCGCGAAGGTGCCGAGGAACTCGGCGGCGTATTTCTGATACTGCATAGAACGAGGGGAATTAGGCACAACGGTACCGTTTTCTGAAATCCGGAACCAGTGAGTAGTGTGTAGTGAGCAGTGAGTAGTCAAGTTAGACTGTGTCTACGGGATCCACGTCGACTACGGCGTCATTTCGTTTCAGGGAAGACAAAAGAGCGCGGGGATCAGCGCCGCGGAGGAGGATATGCCACTCCCGGCCGGCGCCGAAGAGCGTGGGGGCCGAGGAGATTTTTACGTTTCCGCCGAGTCGCACATTGGCGCCCGAGAGCTCCGTGTGGAGTTTTTTGGATCTCGCCGAGGCATCCGGCCCGCGCAGCAGAAGCCGGATCATGGACGTCGCCGGCGGGTACCCGACATGGACGCGCATTTTGAGTTCATCATCCAGGTACCGCTCGGATTCGTGACTGGCGGCGGCGAGCACTTCCAGCGCATCGGGCCGGAAGGTCTGGATGATCACCTCGCCCGGTTTGCTGCGACCGGACCTCCCCGTTAACTGTGTAAGCAACTGCCAGATACGTTCTCCTGCGCGGAAGTGCGGGAGCGAGAGACCGATGTCGGCGATCAGCACGGCGGCGAGGGTGACGTTGGGCAAATCCAATCCCTTCACGACCGTCTGCGTTCCGAGGAGGATATCCGCCTCGCCGTTTTTCATTTTCTGCAGGAGGCTGCGCATTTGTTCGGGCGTTTCGAGCGTGTCGGTATCGGCACGAAGAAGCCTCGCGTTGGGGAAAATTTTCTTCATCAGTGATTCAACGCGTTGTGTGCCAGCGCCGACTTCGTGGAGCTTTGTGCTCCCGCAGTGTGGGCACTGTGCGGGAACCGATGCCCGGGCGTTTGTCGTGTGATCGATGAGGTACGGTTTTCCGGTGTTGTCGTGATGAACGGTGAAGGGCAGTTGAGATTCAGGGGAGATCACGCGTCGGCGGCACTGCAGGCACAGGAGCGCGCTCGCCATGCCGCGGCGATTCAAGAACAGGACGCACTGTTCATGCCGTTGGAGCCGCTCACCGATCGCGGTGATCAACTGCGGGGAGAACGGATAGTTGTCGTTGAATTCGCTTTCGGCGAGATCAATGATCTTCACCTGCGGGAGTGTGCCGGTCCCGTAGCGGTCCGGCAGCCGGGCAAGATGATAAGGAGCGCGGGTCGAAGACCCGCGTTGGGCCCGCGACCACGATTCAAGCGATGGAGTCGCGCTGCCGAGCAGGAGTTTCGCTCCGGCGTGGCGGCACAGCGCCTCGGCCGTCTCCCGCGCGTGGTAGCGCGGCGTCTGCTCGTTCTTGTAGGTCCACTCATGTTCTTCGTCGAGGATCACAAGACCGGGATTCTGCAGCGGCGCGAAGAGCGCGCTGCGCGATCCGATCACCAAGCTCACCTCACCTCGATGGATTCGCTTCCATTCTTCTTTCCGCTGACCCGGTCGCAGACGGCTGTGCAGGATGGAGATGCTCTCGCGGGGGAGCATTTGCGTGAAGCGTTCGATGATATTTTCGGTCAGGAAAATTTCGGGCACGAGGAGGATGGCCTGTTTCCCCTGACGAATGACATCCTCGATCAGTGCAGCGTAGATTTCGGTCTTGCCGCTGCCGGTGATGCCGAAGAGAAGTGAGGGGCGGGGATCAGTGCGGATACTCTCGTAGACTCCCTGCTGTACGGGGGACATGGTCTGGTGATTGGTGATATTGGGGTTAGGGTTGGGGTTGGGGTTAGGGTTGGGGTTAGGGAACCGGGTTCGTTCTATGACGATAGTATTTTGTTCCACCAGTCGTTTCAAGACTGCCGCGCTCGCTCCGGTCTCATGCATGATGTGATCGCGTGATTTCCATTCTCCGTCCGTCAGAAATTCCATCACCGCCTGGGCTTTTTTTCCGCGCGGCAGTTCATTCTTGGTTGTTCTGTACATCACAACCTCAGCCGGAAGCAGCCTCGACCACGGCGGGGGCGGCAACCAAACTTGAAGAGCCTGGCGCAGAGAGCAGCAATAATACTCGCTCATCCACCGGACCGTCTTCATCTGCGCTTCGGTGAGGAGAGGGGAGTCGCCGAGCACGTCTTTCACCGATCGCAGATCGAACTCGGTCTGGAGCTTCTTCTCCATCACTTCGATGACGATGCCTTCGACGATTCTCTTGCGGAGCGGCACCCGGACGGCCATTCCCGGAACAATGTCATGCCGAGCTTGCGAGGCATCGGCTTCATACGTCAGACCTTTGCCGATGGCTCCTGAGCGCGACGATGTGACGACGGTGAGGAACATGGGGAGTCATGGTACACCTTTGAGACCGGCGCTTCCCGGAGCCCTGCGAGCATGAACAGAAGTACGCGTTGTCGATTCTTCGCAAGCTCAGAATGACAACGCCTCCCGCTACAGATTCAGTTGCGGCTTTGCTAAATTTGATTGCAGCGTCAATTCCCTTTGCTAGTGTATGAGGAAATTCCTTCCCCCTTCCTCCCTATGGGTGCTCTCGTCAGTCCTCTTACCCGCATTCTCGGGGTAGTCCTCGTCGTCGTCGGACTCCTCGGATTTTTTATGCCGAGCCCGCTGCTCGGCTTCTTTGAAGTGGATGCGCTCCACAACATCATCCATCTCGTCTCGGGCGCGATCGCGCTCTACGTCGGCGGCAACCAGGCCATGGCGAGGATGTTCCTCATCATCTTCGGCCTCGTGTACGGCGCGGTCGCCGTGATCGGCTTCATGCAGGGAAATACTGTCTTGGGGCTCTTCGTCGTCAACATGTACGACAACTACCTCCATGTCGCGATCGCCGCGGCGTGTTTGGTGGTCGGGTTTGGGAGTAAGTCTTAAGTGACAATGAAGAATATAAGAAGCGGGCCGAGAGGTCCGCTTTTT
>CAYJTW010000090.1:0-3621 GCA_964373225.1 uncultured Candidatus Peribacteria bacterium | reverse complement strand
TGTTGGTGGCACCAGACGCGGTTGTACATCAGCGTCGTGAGGGCCCAGAACGCCTGATAGCCTTTGTTGAGTGCTTTGATGTAGGTGCGCTGCAACTGCCACGGCAGCTCCGCGATCAGTCCTTCCATCTCGGCGAGGATCTGATCATTCGATGGAACCTGTTCTTTCTCCTTTATCTTGTCTTTGTCCGTGCGGTGCTGCTCCAGAAATCTCTCCATCGTTTTCAATTTTTTTCGGTTCTCTTCCCCCATCAGGAGCGTCCCGTCCTCCAGTTCCCGCTTGACGCTGTCGATCAATTCTTCCGCCGATTCCCAGTCCTCCGCTCCCAGTTCATGTCGAATTTTCAGGAAGACGTATGATTCGTCCTTGATATTGTTGAAGCGCTGCTCCGCTTCGTCCAGGTACGCCGTCCGTTGATCGTACTTCCAGTTGAGGAAGACGTTCATGCTGACGAACCGGAATCCGCGGGGAGACCCCAGCGATTTTCTCTTCGCTTCCAGTTTATGGAAGTGTTTGCTGGCGTCCGTCCAGTTCGCGATCAGTTTCTGCAGCGGGTTCGATCCGGAATTGTTCAGGAACTGTTCGATTTGCTTGGCATTCCCGTTGCCCTTGAAGATCCGCTCGAGCCAGCCGCCGACTTTGCTCGGGCTCAGCGCCTGGCGCTGGACGGCGGCGGTCAGCATGCCCTTCGCCTTCTCGTACAGCTGGGGAATCTGTTGTTCCTTCGCCGTCAGCGCCGCGTCGACCGTTTTCACCAGCGCTTCGCGGTTCTTGAACGAGAGATTCAGGAACTGCTTGTGATTCATGAATGTCGAGAGCTGCGGCACGTCCGTCGCCGTCAGCTTCTTGATTTCCTTGTGCTCGCGCAGTTTCTTCGCTTTTTCCGCGACGGCTTCCCAGTTCTTCACAAAGCTCAGGAAGCTCTTCACGTTGTTTTCTCCGTTCTCGTCCTTCGTGATGAAGAGGTGTTTTTTATGGAAGGCGACGGAGCCGTCGCACAGACGCTTGAGCCATCGGTTCGCGCTCTGCTCGCTGATCCATCCTTTACCTTTCGCTTCTTCGATCTTCGGCATAAATGACCGCTCGACTTTCTGCGCTTCCGCGAGGAGTTGGGGAAGGAGCGACTGCTCGACCTCCCGGATGTAGGCGACTTTATCCCGGTGGAAAATTTTGCCGACGCGCGCGAGGCCTTTATCGGAAATCACTTCCTCTTCGTAGAGTTTCAAGTCCGCATTGCCGAGGACCTTTGACCCCCCGATCCGGCCCCGGACGCTCTGCATGCACTTGCGGCGCATGTCCGCGAGCTCTTCCTGCTCGTTTCGGTCCCGGCGGTCTTCTGCGTACTCGGTTGCCATAGGGGTCGGAATTCTACGGTTCTATCGTGGTTTAGCAAAGGAAGCTTTGCTTGAAATTCCCGGAAGATATACGCTCATGGCGTCTTCCCTTTCTTCATGATTCTGTCCGATAGAGATATTAAACGGGCATTGCAAACAGGCCGCGTCAAAGTCGAATTCTCCAAGGGCGCAGAGCAGGCCGTCAGATACGCCGAGCACATCCACGCCAGCAGCATGGATTTCCATTTGGGCAACTCCTTCAAGCTCTACGAGCACAGCAAGTTCGCCGTCATCGACCCCCGCAAGCCCGAAACCTTCACCGGCAACATGCGCATGATCACGATCGAGGACGACGAGCCCTACATGGTCCAGCCGGGCGAATTCGTCCTGGGCGTGACGCAAGAGATCCTCACCGTCCCCGATGATCTCGTCGCGCGCGTGGAGGGCCGGTCAAGTTTGGGACGCCTTGGCATCATCGTCCACAGCACGGCAGGCTTCGTTGATCCGGGATTCTCCGGAACGATCACGCTCGAAATCAGCAACCTCAACCGCATGCCGATCGCGCTCTACCCCGGCATGCGCATCTGCCAGATCGCGTTCGAGCAGATGAGCAGCCCGGCCGATACGCCGTACCACAGCAAGCCGTTCAGCAAATATCAGGGACAGATATTGCCGGAGGAGAGCAGGCTGGATGCGGATCCGGAATTTTCACTAAAGCGCAAAACGTCTCGTTAACTCGCTAATTCGTTAACTCGTAAAACCCCATACGAATTAACCAGTTAACGAATCAACGAGCCCTGTCACATCAAATCCCGGAAAGAAATCAATTCGATCTTGCGTTCCCTCAGCAATCCCGGAACCTCGGGATTCGTCAGCATCTGAAATTCGGTCTGTCGCTGCGGATCGCGATCAAATTCTGAGCCTATGGGCGTCATACTGCCGGGATGGACCATCAGCTCCGTTGTCCCCTCCGGCAGTCGGGTGAGGATGTGGCGGAGATTCTTCTGTGAGGCATTGCCGACGAGCGTTCCTCCCCGGAAGTGATCGGTCGAACGGATGCCGTGGGCCACGAAGAGCGTCTGTGCGGAGCGGGTCTGCTCTGCCAATGCCTTTGTCGTTTTCAGTTGCTCCTCGCCGATCACGTAGCCGAATGGGGGAAGGGGATCCTCGGCGGGAATTCGTACCATGCCGATGCCGTAGCGGTCGAGAATCGGGATCAGCAGGGGGGTGATCAGAGGGTGGATATGGATGTGGTGATGCCCGTCGACGTGCGTCGGCTGGCCGTGACTATCCAAAAACCATTCGATCTGTGCGCGGATCTCGCGTTCAACGTGCACCGCGTCCACCTGCCCCAGTTCCAGGACTCTTTTCTGCTCTTGCCGCTGCCGAAACTCCCCGGCGGTCGATTGGAGCAGCGACTCAATGTCCTTTGCATCGCTCATGGGCGGGCCGTCCGTCAGGTTCAGATGCAAGCCGATCGGCAATTTCTTCTCCCGAGCATGCTTCGCGGCACGGTCAGCATCATTGCCATTGCAGATCAGCGTTGCGCTCGTCACGATGCCGAACTCGAAGCACTGGAAGATCCCGTGGCTGCGCGGGGCGTTGATCCCCAAATCGTCGGCGTTGATGATGAGGCGGCGCATGAGAGCTATGTGGGTTGGATATCTTTGCAAAGTTCAATGACTTCCCGCAGACGCTTCTGAAGTATTGGCATGGGTTTCCCCTGAGTGTGGCATCCCCGGAGTGATGGAACGCGGGCAACGAACATGCCATCTTTTTCTCGCGTAATGATGACGGGATAGCTAGTCATACACGAAAAGTGTACACTCATTTCCGCGTTCTTGGGCAATTAGCTCAGCTGGTTAGAGCGTTCGATTCACATTCGAAAGGTCACTGGTTCGAATCCAGTATCGTCCACCAATTACGACTTTTGGGGCTGGCGCGCAAAACGCGCCACCCGATTTTGGCTTCCCACTGCACCGCATCCTCTTTCAGAGCCCAGTTCAAGCCGCAAGCTTTAAGAAATGTTGGGATTTCCCGAAGGTTTTCGGTGTGAAGCAGACTTTTGGCTTCCTTGCTGCGCCTAATCATTTGCCGACACGGTTCTAGCCACTCACAGTGGTTCCGTTCAGCACGGGCGATTTTCTGATCAAGATCAACCTTCGCAGATACGAGTTTGTTCTTTTTTCCGATGTATTCGTCATTGGTAATCGTGCCATCGAGCCGGAGGTCGAGGAGATCTTCGAGTTTTTTCTCCAATTCTCGTTTCTCACTCTTTAAGTGCTGA
>CAYJTW010000089.1:0-3638 GCA_964373225.1 uncultured Candidatus Peribacteria bacterium | reverse complement strand
TGAGGATCTCTTCTTCTGACGTATTGGTCAGAGGCAAGAGCCAGAGATGTTCAGCGAGGAGATGCAGCGGAGACGATACCGCACCAAGAGTCTTCAGCATTTCATTCGTATCATTTGCCTGAAACCAAAAAGGACTCATGCGGATGAATGAACAGTGATGCTCTTTCGCAATGTCTTTCAGATGTTTCATCAGTATCTGCAGAGCATCTTTCCATCCGACCATCCGACCATCCGCCAATATCGGACCATACGGAATACTGAGGTGACGTCCACGGCGAGCAGGAACGATATGTGCGAAGCAGATGCCTTGCACTGCATCGCCATCTTTCACCATCAATCTCACCGGCTCCTGGCCCCGAAGGGGGCCCCCTTGGGGCCCGATGCGTCGGTACACCTCCCCCATCGTCCAGGACTGGAGGAAGGGGCGGAATTGCTGACGCGTGAGGAAGGCGTCCCATTCGTGCTGATTGTCGGCGGCAGTGACTGTCATTGCGGAGATTCTACACGGAGAGCGTCCACAAGGTTTTTTGCACCCCGGAGCGTTGTTCCCGGATGCGTCGGCAGACTCAACATCTGCTCGCAGGCCTCCTCCGCACGCGGATCATCACCGTCTCGGTAGCCCAGTGCCGAGGGGGCCACGGATTGTGGACAGATCACGCACCCCGTCCAGCCGTCATGCAGGTGGATATTTTTCTGTTTGAGTGACTGCCGGATCTTCTCGGCGCCTTCGATGAACATGGGGAACTTCTGCAGCGGTAAGTCACCGCGGATCCCATGCAGCACGGGCCAGCCGTGCTCAGCGCATTGCTCGAGATAGAAACGGGTCAGTGAACGCCGGTGATCGTTGATCTCTTGTAGTTTGCTGAGCTGACTCAGCGCGAGAGCGGCGCAGGCATTGGGGAGCGTGTGGAGCGTGGGGGATTGATGGCCGGATTTTTCTTCGGTGGTGAGAATCGACGGAAGGAGTGTCAGCAGACTGCAGAGCTTCAGAAACGCTTTGCCGATCCAGAGGCCATAGAAAGGGCGGGCGAGGGCGTAGAGGAGAGGGTAGAGGAGTAAACGGAGAATAGTGAGTAGTGAGTAGTGAGTAGTACCCTGCTCAATCTTCTGAAGTCGATTGCTGGTGCCTGTCCTTCGCGAGATGATCGCTCCCCCGGTCACGCCCGAGATCGCTTTGTCACGCCCAAAACTCAGCATCACAAAATCCCCGGTCATGCCGACGCCCGATGGTCCCTGATCATCAGCAATGATGTGCGCGCAGTCCTCTCCCTCGATACGCTCGCCTCTCGGCGAGCTACTCGGGATGACATGCGCGCAGTCTTCGATCAACGGAATCCGATGCTCGTCGCATATCGTCCGGAGTTCATGCAGCGGCGCCGGGATGCCGAACGTGTGTTGGCAGAGAATCGCTTTGGTTTTCGGTGTGATCGCCTTTCGGACCTCCTGCGGATCCAGGCTGAGCGTGTCTTTGTCGATATCGACGAACACGGGGCGGGCGCCGGTCGCGGCAATCGCATTGGGGACGACGACGCATGTATACGCTTGAACGATAATTTCATCACCATGACCGATGTTCATTGCACGGAAGAGCGCAAGCAATCCTTCACGTCCCGACGAGAAGAGAAAGATATCGGCGTTCAATTTTCCCCGCAGCGCATCACGGAGTTCCTGCACCGCCGATCCGTTCCTCCATATCCATGGCCGCAGCAGCAAGCCAAAAGCACGCATGCAGAATGCGGCGTCGGCGAGAGGGGCGAAGGTATGATGGAGGGGGCGCAATATCGACATACGGGCTCGGGTTCGGGGACGGGATCGGACGAATGAAAAATGAAAAATTACGGAAGAAACTTTTGAATCGAACCAGGCGTCATTCTGCCTGCACACACGAATAACGAACCGGGAGAGATCTTTGCTGATGCACCGCTGAACACTTCCACGTGCTTCTCCGCGCCTGCCGCGAAATTGCGCGCGCTCTGCGGATCGATCACGACGATGCGCTCAAACACCTTCCCCGCGAGCGCGCCCAGTTCCTGTTCGGCGGGGGATTGCAGGTCGCCCATCTCGATCAGTCCGGCCGCGAGCAGAATCTTGCGCTCCTCGGGCTGCGTACGCGCCCAGGCGATCGCGGCTTTGACGCTCGCGGCGCTGCTGTTGTGGGTATCATCGAGGATACGAACGCCTGATTCTTCACGAACGGAGAAGGTGTGTGAGAGAGGAGCGAAGCTGCGCAAGTGTTCCCGCATGCGTTCCAGAGAAATTCCCAGATACTCGCCGATCGCAAGCGCCAGCAACACGTTCGTCACATTGTGCGTGCCGTGGAGCGGCACGTCGAAGACAGTGTCACGTGAACGGAAACTGACGCCCCGCGGAGTTTCTTCAATAGCACATGCTTCCAGATCACACGAGCCCCCCGTGCCGACCATGGTCACCGGACAGGGGCTCAGAGAAGCCATCGTCCGACAGAGTTCATTGTCGCCGTTGAGGAACGCGCGACCATTCTGCGGCAAGGCGGCAATGAGCTCGCTTTTGGCTTCAAACAGATTCTGCTGCGATCCGAACAGCGCAATGTGTTGCGTGCCGACATGCGTAACCACGGCAATCGTCTGCTGAACGTACGTCGACATCAGGGAGATTTCTCCTTTTCTGTAGGCGCCCATTTCGACGATAACCAGCGTGGGTCTTCGACCCGCGAGGGTATTGATCATCCACTGCGCCACGCCGATCTCGCTATTCACATGTGCCGGCGTCACACTCGGTTTCAGATCCTTGAGCACACACGCGAGCAGCTCCTTCGTCGTCGTCTTGCCCACACTCCCGGTCACCCCGATCACGGTCAGGTCCGGGTGTGCCTCACGGAGCAGTCGTGCGCGGTTCATGATTTTCTGCTTGAGGATAGAATCGATCGGCCACCAGAGGAGCCACGCGCACGCGAGCGTGAGCGGCTGCAGCAGAACCGGCAGCGGCAGGAGCACGTCCCATCCGGAGAAACGCAGAGCGGCAGTCAGGATGATCGTCAGCAGTGCGGCGGTTCCCGTGACCGTGATCGCCTTCTTCGTCGCTGCCGGCCGGCGCTGTTTGTGAAGGAGGAATTGAACGACCGTCAGCAGGGCAAGAATGATGAGTGTGATGGCGAGTATTCTTTTCGTGACCATCTCACCATCTGACCATCCCGCCATCAGCTGTCCGGCCAGATATCCTCCCACAATGATCAGTCGTGTCTTTCCGAACAGGCCCTGCCACCCCTCCCTCCTGATATGCTCCAAGACCCTGTCCCAGCGCCACTCCTTTATCTGCCAGAGCCAGGCGAGCGTCAGGAGAGGCGAGAGAGACGCTAAAACAGCCAGTAGTGGCAAAAGAAGAATAGAGATGACCTAGCCTACCATTGTTTGCCGTTTCCTCGTGATTTGCTAATTTTATAAAAAATGATATAATATACGAGTAATTCCCAACACACACCTATGGTGAAGAACACACACACTCATCCCCGGTTCAACAGTGCCGTCGTCGCGATTGCCCTGATCGCTGGCATCGCCGGAGGCACGTCGGCCCGGATGACCGCCGGACTCTTCAGTTCTATTTTTTCCATGACGTGGGTTGGTGGTGATGGCGTCACCGCGGTTCCGACGGACGCCGACAAC
>CAYJTW010000088.1:1199-3676 GCA_964373225.1 uncultured Candidatus Peribacteria bacterium | reverse complement strand
AAACGCCGGCACTTCGAGCTCCTCCATATTCAGGTCCATCGCGGTGGACTTGAGCGTTGCGTCGGCACCCGTCTCGCGGCGGCCGTCGGTCTTCTCGCTTGCAGCGGCGGAGGGCAGGATGGTGCGGCCGAAATTGCTCTTGAGGATGCGCTGCGCAGGGCTGGCCATCTGGGCGGCGCTTGTCGTCTGGTCGTCGAAGCCCGTCGCGACGACGGTGACCTTCACCTGGCCGGTGAACTGCTCGTCGATGACGGCGCCGAAGATGATGTTGGCCTCGGGCGCTGCGGCTTCGGTGATGATGCGGGCGGCCTCGTCGACTTCGAACATGCTGAGGTCGTTGCCACCGGTGATGTTGAAGAGAATGCCCTGCGCCCCGTGGATGCTCGCTTCGAGCAATGGACTGTCCACCGCGGCGCGCGCGGCCTCGGCAGCGCGACTGTCGCCCGTGCCGTAGCCGATGCCCATCAGGGCCGTGCCGGCGTCCTGCATGATCGTTTTGACGTCCGCGAAGTCGACGTTGACGAGTCCGTGCACCGTGATGAGCGAGGAGATGCCCTCGATCGCGTGCTTGAGCACTTCGTCGACCACCTCGAACGCTTCGGTGAGCGGTGTGGTCTTGTCGATGAGCGAGAGGATTTTGTCGTTCGGGATCGTGATGAGCGTATCGACCTTGCCCTTGAGCGCCTCGAGCGCCTCGTCCGCCTGCTTCTTGCGCTTGAAGCCTTCAAAACTGAACGGCCGGGTGACGACGGCGACCGTCAGGATGCCCATGCTGCGTGCCGCCTCGGCAATGGGGACGATGCCCCCCGAGCCGGTGCCTCCGCCCAAGCCCGCGGTGATAAAGAGCATGTCCGTGCCTTCGAGTGCCGCTTTGATCTCTTCCAGACTTTCCTCCGCCGCGCGCTTGCCCATCTCGGGGTTAGAGCCGGCGCCGAGACCACGCGTCGTCCCGCGGCCGATCGTGATCTTCTTCCCGGCCGGATTATGGTAGAGCGCCTGCGCGTCGGTATTGACGGCGATGAACTCCACGCCCAGAAGCTTGCCCTCCACCATGCGCTTGACGGCGTTTCCGCCGCCGCCGCCCGCGCCGAGCACGAGAATCTTGACGCCGGGTATCATGTCGGGACGAACCTCGCGGCCACCGGCGGTGTCATCGCCCTGCGTCCCGCCGGTTCCAGAACCCCCGGAGGGGGTACCGCCGCGGGAGAAAATAGAACGGAATGTGTCGGACATAGAGATTATGGGAAGAGACTACGAATCCAGGACCCCGCACTGGCAAGGGCGCGTTTCATCTGGAAGGTATGACGGAACCCCCCCTGTTCATCCTCCCGCACGCCCCACACGAGCGTGCCGAGCGCGGTGGCATAGGCGGGATCGTCGACCTTCTCGATGACGCCGCCGATATCCACCGGGAACCCCATCTGCACGGGCAGCCCGAGGACGTCGCGCGCGAGATCGAGAACGCCGGGCGCTTTGACGGCTCCACCGGTGAGGATCGCCCCGGCCGGGAGCATGCCGCTGCGCCCGATACGGGTCAGCTCGCTCTTGATGAGCGAGAAGATCTCGAAGTACCGCGCCTGCATGATTTCGGCCATGTACTTCTTACTGACGGTCTGGGTATCGACCTTGCTGACCGACGAGAGATCGATCATCTCACGCTCGTTCATCTCGCCCGGCAGCACCGACCCGTATTCGATCTTGATCTTCTCCGCGGTATCAATGGAGGTGCGCAGCCCAATAGCGACGTCACTCGTGACGCTCTCGCCGGCGATGGGCAGGGAGACCGAGTGAAGGATGGTCCCCTCTTCGAAGACGGCGATACTGGTGCACCCGGCGCCGATATCGATCACCACCACGCCGAGTTCCTTCTGGCGCCTGGTGAGGGTCGCTTCCGCCGCGGCGATGGTCGCCGGAACGAGCGCGTCGATATCCACGCCCGCCTGGTCGATGCACTTCTCGATATTTTTGACGTGCTGCACCTGGCCGGTGATGATGTGGGCTTTGACTTGGAGCCGGATGCCGGTCATGCCGAGCGGGTTCTTGATGCCTTCCTGCTCGTCGACGGCATAGGCCTTCGGTTCGATGTGGAGTATACGGCGGTTCTGGGGGATCGAGACGGCCTGGGCGGCGTCGAGAACACGGCCGATGTCTTCCATCGTGATTTCGGATCCCGAAATGGCGATGACTCCCGTGCTGTCGAACGCCTCGATGTGGCTGCCACTCATGCCGACGTACACGTGGTTGACCGGCACACCGGCCATCCGCTCGGCATCTTCCAAAGACGAAATGATGTTATGGATGAGTTCCTCAACGTCGATCACGTGGCCCTTGCGCATACCGAGCGACGGGCTGAGTCCTACACCGATGACGTTCGGCGTTCGTCGCTCTCCATCCGCTCCATCGACCACGGCAATAACGGTGCGGATCTTGGCCGATCCGATATCAAGACTGGCGACGACACGTTCTTTCGGCATACA
>CAYJTW010000088.1:0-1099 GCA_964373225.1 uncultured Candidatus Peribacteria bacterium | reverse complement strand
GCATCCCGGTCTCCCGTGACAATCGTGACCCGCATCCCCGCAGCTTCGCCGGCTTTCGCATAGGCGCAAAGCAGGTCATCGGCCTCATACTTGGGATCCGACAGATGCTGCACCGGGAAGCTCTCGATCAGTTCCAGGATCCGCGGAATCTGAAGGGAGAACTCATCCGGGGTTTCGGCTCTCCCCTCCTTATACGTGGCGTTCTCCTTGTGACGGAAGGTCTCCTCCCCCGCATCGAAACAGAAGAGCAGATGGGTGGGTTCCTCCGCTTTCAGCAGTGCCAGCAGCATCGATGCCACCCCATACACGGCATTCGTCTGTTCGCCTTTGGACGTTTTGAGCGTGGAAGGAATCGCGTAAAAAGCGCGATACATTAAGTGGTGTCCGTCGACCAATACGAGGTGCTGCATGGACAGCAGACTATCAGATCCCAATGGGAAGAATAATCAACATCATCCCCCTCCCGAAAAATCCCGTTTTGCGCTATACTGACGAGATACCACAAACACCATGCAACTGCCTATGCAGAGCCAAAAACGCCCATCGGGAATGCTCGATCTCAAGCAGCAGAGCAAGACGCAATTGCAGGAGAGTTTTGGCTGGCCGGCGGAACCCAGGCGGCCGATGGTCTGCCTCCCCGCGGGGATGAGCGAAAAGCTCGGCGGCGCGGTCTTTGAGGAACTCCTCCCCGGTCTGCTCACCCTGCCGCTGGAACTGCTCGTCGTCGGCAAAGGCTCGGCGTCGTACGGATCGCTCTTCACCAAGCTCAACAAAGAACACCGTCACCGCGTGCACATCATGCCCGATACCGATGACGGCCTGCGCTCGATGTATACCGCCTGCGACGTGGCGCTATTTTTAAGCGACCCGCGCTCCATGAAGGAACTGGCGCTCTGCCTGAGCGCAGGCATCGTCCCGATCTCGCTCCCGTCGCCGCTCCTCGAAAACTACGACCCGGTGCAGGAGTCGGGCAACGCGTTCCTGTACGAGAGCCAGAACGTCTGGCAGTGCTTTGCCGCCCTCGTCCGGGCAATCGAAACCTACAAGCTGCCGTTCGACTGGAAGACGATTCAGCGCAACGGCATGGAAGCTCTTTCTT
>CAYJTW010000087.1:0-3757 GCA_964373225.1 uncultured Candidatus Peribacteria bacterium | reverse complement strand
CGATGAAGCGAAGACCAAGGTCCTCACGCTGCGGCTCGGCTCCGCGGCGAGATCGACCACCGCAACTGCGGACCAGCTGCGCCGCAACCTGGGCGCCGCGCGCGTCACGCAGGGGATGCCCGCCGCCGAAGTGATCCTCGACAATCCGAACCAGTCGATTCAGACGTGGCGCAGGTTGATCGTGCAGGGCGGTCCCAACGAGCGTCGCCGGTACGCCCGCCAACTGCGCGAAGCCGTCGGCCAATTCCGCCAGGATTTCGTCGACATGCGCCTGTACGAGGAATTCGAGAAGTACGCGCGACAGCGCATGGAGAAGTACATCAAAGCCAATGAGCCGGGAATGGCGGACAGGATGGCCGAGTGGTGCGGCACGCTGGGTCTCGAACACCTCGCGGCCCGGGTGCGCAACAATCCGAAGTCGTTCCGCGACATTTTCGAGCAGGTCACCAAGGAAATGCGCGCGCAGTTCGAATCCATCCGCAAACGCGACAACGGCGGACTGGAACAGTTCGGCAAACTCCTGGAAGGCCTCGAAAAGGGCGGCGCTCTCGACCAGAAGGCCTTCGAGGAGCGCATCACCGCGTATGCTGATGTCCAGGAACACGCCATCGGCACATTGAGCGCCGTCCAGCGATGGATGGTCGCGGAGAACGTCGGCGTGATGGGAAACCCCGCCCAGGGTCGTGCCAACATGCTCGAGCAGGTGACGCGGGTCGGCGACCAGACACTCGTCGGTTTCCTCCGGGACCAGTCACCGTACGGCATGTTCCGTCAGCAATCCTACGTGGACCCGCGCACCAATCGCCTGGTCCTCGTGACGCCCGTCCAGGGGCCGAACGGCTTCCTGGAGCACGCGACGTACCACGGGCTCAACGCCGGCCGCGCGGTCGTGTACTCCGCGGGCACGGCGTTGCTCATCTACCTGCTGATGACGAAGCTGCCCTACCTCAGCACCGTCGGTCCGCTGCACCAAATCGTGGTTCCCGTGGTGCTCGCCGAATTGTCCCTGGCCGGCGCCGACAATCTGGCGCGGCAGGAACAGGCGCGCGTGGCGGTCGAAAATATCACGAAGATTGTCACTCTGCTCCAGGGGCCGCCCACCCTCAACGACCGGGATGCGGCGACCGCCGCGAACGCGATGTTCACCTCCCTCGTTGTCCTGTTGCACGTCGCGAATGCCGACGCGTCCCCCCATATGTTCGACCGCATATCCGCCATCGAGGCGCACATCTATACCAACCAGCTGATGGTCGCTCTCGGCTATCCGCCGCACCATCGTCTCGGTCCGACGGTCATACCCGCAAGCATCAATGACGTGCCGGCAAACCGCCGGTCCCCCGAACTCATGCAGTTCCTCACCGTGCACTACTCGGATATCGAATCGGACCGGAAACGGACGCAGGAACAGCGCGAGGAAAAAAATAAGCTCCATGTTCGCGTCCAGGAGGCGCTCAAGAAACTCGGCGTGCAGGTTGAAGTCCAGCAACAAAGCGGAGTAACGCGTATTCTAAGAGGAGAAATTCCCGATGCATTGAGATTGGATGATCTGCTCGCGGCTGCGCGGGCGCTTCCCGAGCCGCAGAGGAAGAAAATTTTCGCAACATTCGGTCCGGAAGGCAGCGCAGAGCAGCAGCTGGCAGTGTTCCAGCTTGTCGGCGGTTTCTTTTTAACCATGAAACGCCTCCGAAAAATTCATGACACGTACAAAAACGACACCTTAGGTTTGCCGCAGAATCAGCAAGATCCTGCTGTTCGTCGTCAGATCATCCTGAAGCGAAATCGGACGTACAGTCTCGATGGAGTCAACTTCACGTATGCGCAGGTGGAACAGGATATCCGCAGGTATATTTTTCAGACACCCCTTCCTCATCTGCTTGCCGCATCGGAATTTCTTCAGGCGGCGGCGAATCAACCTAACGATGATCAACTATCCCAACACTGGCACGGCACAGCGCTTCCATGGGTCAGAACGTTCGCTGTCGATTACCTCAATACGCGGCATGGCGTTGTAGGACAACGCGGCGGCCTTGGCATCGAAGTATTGCGCGATTTTGAACAGGCTGTCGAATATGCGCGGGCGCACCTTCGCGATGGCGAAGCTGAAATGCGAAGGAAAAATCTTGCGGCGAATCCTGTTCCCGCAGCCCCCGCTGAAGGGGCGCTCGCGGCAGATCAACGAATTTTTGCGGACGCATTTCTTGCAAGACTGTTGACGCCGGAGGTTTTGAAGCAAGAACAGGCATTGAATGGCGAGATCATTGAGATTCACAAGGTAGCGGCTGCTCTCTCGCAAGAGCGCGACACCGTGCAGAAAGATCCTCTTCGTGTTGGTTGGGCATATGATACGTACACCGGAAATCTAGGACGTTACAACATTAATCTTGCTTCGTTACAGAAGAGTTTTGCCGCCCACGGCAAGCCGATAGAAGAACTCCGCGCGCTTACTCGCGAAGCAGTCGTCTCGGCGGATACCCAGGTGCAGTTGCAGAGCGTTCAACACGATGATCTTGCCGGAGCATTTTATCCGTCAGTGCAGCCGCCTCCCGTCGTATTTACCAGGGGCATGCGCAGCGACGCAGAAGGGCGGAGGGAAGTCTTCGATGGGTGGGACAGATTGGTTCTTGGAGAGATGGCACTTCTGCCTTTTTCTTGCCGAGAAAATTCAGAATTCGCTCTGAGTAATTTTGTAGGAGTTGAATTTGTGCGTAATCAGCAGGGCCAGCAAGAATTATATGTTGCGACATTTGTCTATCGTCGCGGCACGCAAGAAAGAGACGGTTTCCGTTACATCCAGCAGGTTTTCGTGCGCAATCTCGAAACGGATGGCACCCCGGCGTCGTTCATTTCCCATCGCGGCATGCCCATCATCACAAATGAATTATCGCATTTACCTGTAGAGCGACGGGGGATACTCGGACAACGCGCTTTCAAGTCGTTCGAGGCCCGTCGTGGACAGGAAATCAGCAAGAAGATCGGGCGCGCTGGCAGACTGTACTGCCTTGCATGCGGATTGCCTCCAGGACAAGCGGGTGTGCTGGAGACGGACGCTCAAGGAAGAGCGACGACGCTGACGATCCGTTCTGCTAATTCTCTCACACTACTTTTCATTGCTGCTGACGGCAGTATGACGCATGCCACCGGGCAGATTGCCCAAGAAGATCAAAAGCAAATGGTGACCAAAGAATGGGCCGAGCGAGCGTACAAAGCCATTACTGCGCCGCAGGCAGGCCCGCTGATTTTTGACCTGACGGACGGTGAAATGAAAACTGCCCAGCAGCTCGATAAAGCGGCATTCGCTTCGCCCCGAAACACTGATACGAGCTCGATCACTGCGCTTCTGCAGGCGACGCAGTCGCCGATCAGCGCGCAGCAGTACATCGACCGTATCGCTGCAGCAGTCCCCGGCGTCGATGTCGGCATGCGTGTGGAATTACAGGACCAGCTGCGCCGCCTCTTCCGTCCGGTTCTGCAAAATAACACGCTCTTCAACCAGCAGGCGTGCCAGGCACTCGTGCAGCGGGTGATGACGGTTGAGCGCACGCCGCGCAACATTCCCGCGCTTCTCGGGGACGCCGGCGAAGTGTCCCAGGCGGTCTACCAGATCGAGCAGGCGATGCGCGGACAATAGAACGTCATTTCCCAATACTCACCCCCCCGAATTTTTGCACCCAATATCCCCCCGCGAACCCCACTCCGAGTTCCAGGAAATCCGCCTTCAGAATATTGTCGCGGTGGATTTTGCTGTTCATCCACGCCT
>CAYJTW010000086.1:0-3769 GCA_964373225.1 uncultured Candidatus Peribacteria bacterium | reverse complement strand
TTGGGAAGACGGTCAAAAGTTCCGGTGATCTTCGACGCGCTCGTGTCTCTCTACGACACGGAAGTGCATGATCGACGACGCGTCTCGAAGTTCTCACCGTATGCGTGGCTTCTGTGGATGACGGACTGGCTCGGTTTTCGTCTCGCGGATGTTGTTCTGGTGGATACGGAAGAGCATAAGCAGTTTTTTGCGAAAACATTCGGGGTGAAGCCGGAAAAAATGATCGTGATCCCTGTCGGCTGTCGATCAGATCTTTTTCATCCTGTTTCCGGTCCCGGTCCCGAGCCCGGTCCCGACAAACGGTTCAATGTGGAGTTCCACGGTACCTACATCCCTCTCCAGGGTGCCGAAACGATCCTCATCGCCGCGCGGGAACTGCAGAAGAAAGGAGAGAACGTGCAGTTCACTTTCGTCGGCACGCAGATGGAGCAAGCCTTGATGCCGGTTGCGATGGAATGGGGGCTCACCAATGTCCGTTTCCATCGCTCCGTTTCCATTGATCGCATCCCGCAGTTCATCCACGACGCCGACGTTTGCCTCGGCATTTTCGGCACGACGGCCAAAGCCGACCGCGTGATCCCCAACAAAGCCTACGAGGCAATCGCCTGCGGCAAGCCGCTGATCACAGGGAATACAACGGCGGCGCGGAGGATCTTCACGGATCGCGAGAATGTCCTTTTCTGCAGGTGCGGGGATGCCGGAGAGTTAGTTGATGCAATTCTCCTGCTCAAAAAGGACGCAGCATTGCGGGGGAAGACTGCGGAGGGGGGATTGCAGCTGTCGCGGGAGAAGTTTCGGCCGGACGTCATTGTTGCATCTCTTATTGAGTGGCTTCGACGGTCATCGTCATCCTGAGCATGAAACCAGGAATTGGAGACCGATTGACCCGAAGGTGTATGATGCGTGACATGACTACAGTTACTACCGAGAAAGCACAGGTACTCGTCTCTATCGAAATTCCCAAGGGCAAAGATACTGTAGCCTCACTTTGCGAAGAAATAATGCAACTTGTCGAACGTCGCGGCGGCCAGGTAAAAAGTCTGTTCACCCGTCCAACAGATTATTCTTCCGTTGATACAGGACGATTGGCCGACAATAACCAAATCGAAATTCCTCCGAGGGATTTGGATGTCACTTGATGCTTACATCGGTTTCGCCGCAGACACGAGATACGTGTACTTCTCATCATGCATCTTGATGTCCATCGGAACCCTCTTCACATCCATGAATCCAATATCATTTAGGACGCCGATCATCTGCTGTGCGGTGTACATCCAGCGATGGAGGTCATAATCCCCGGTCTGATCACCTTTGAATTTGCCGAAGAGCTGCTGATTGAGCACGTCGGGATCTTCACCGGCCAGAACTGCCTTCGCGATCGCTTCGATATCCGGCGTCGAGACTCTCAGGCGCGCGCCGGGGGCCATCACACGGAAGAATTCTTTGAGCACGTGATGGACATTCGGCTTTCGGAGATGTTCCAGCGTCGCGATCGAGATGATTTCCTCGATCACGCCGTCTCCGATCGGAAATTTCTTCGTAATATCGAAGACGAGATCGACCTGTGGCATGTTCACGACGTCAACATTCAAAAATTCTCCGGGCTTGAACGGGTTTCGTCCGCCGCAGACGTCCAACTTCGCTCCGCGGAAGCTTTTCTTCTGCCACTGCTCGGCACGCGCGTTGCACTGGAGCTTCGTCATGCCGTCTTTCGCCCAACCGTAGAGGAAACGGTAGGGCCGAATATGCTTGTAGTAGCGGTCAATAAGTTTTTTCATAGGAAGAGCGGGCACGTCATCACGATCAGCTTCCACCCATACCAGAACCGCGTCCATTCATAGGCGAGCGGCAGACGCTTGCCCTTATGCGGCCAGAGCCAGATCCAGAGAATGCGCACGAAGGCGACCGCGCGCCCCCGCAATGTGTGCAGAACGCGACCGAGCCAATGCTTCCAGCCTTTTCCCCGCGATTCCTCCACTTCAATTTTTAAATATTGCGTGAGTTTGCTCCGGAAGACCCCGAGGGGCGCGAGCGGGGCGAGACTTCCGTGCTCCAGTCGCCCGATTGTTGCTCCGGGCTTCAGAACGATCCGTTCATGCACGGGTTTTTCCCATTTTTCCACGGCATCCTTGCGGAAAAAATAGAGACGCTCGTTGGGATACGTCGATGCGAGGGTCACGACGTCGCCGTTCTCCATCAGATAGTGACGCGGGACCAGATAGACTCCGGGGACGGGCTCGGGACCGGGATCGGAAAGAATTTTTCGCATCTCCTTCATCGCTTCGGGGGCCATCACCTCATCACTATCGAGCGCCAAGATCCACGACTGCGTCGCCTGCTCGAGCCCTACGTTGCGCGCGGCCGAAAAATTCATCAGCGGTTGTCCCTGCGCGCCGGGGAACCGCTGCGGGATGATGCGCGCTCCCGCCGCTTCGGCAATCTGCACCGTCTCATCCTGGCTCCCCCCGTCGATGATGAGGATCTCGGCGCAATCTTTCACGCTCAGGAGCGCCCGCTCGAGTGTGCGAGCGGAGTTCCAGGTGAGGATGTGAACACTGATGGGGAGAGGGGGCATGGGCGAAAGTCCGAAGTCGCAAATGACAAACAAAATTTCAAACGTACACGAAGAACTTATAAAGAAAGAAATTCCAGCTGACGACCACTCCAATCGCGAGAATCTTTCCCAAAAACGGCGCGACACCGACGTATTCGACGAAGACGAACAGCAGACCGACCTGCGCGAGTGCATTGAGGCCCTGCAGGATCACGTAGCGGACCACATGAGATTTCGTATTTTCCTTCTTCTTGAAGACGAGGTACTTATGGAACGTGAACGCACTCAGGAGTCCGATGCCGCTGCTGACGATGCCTGCGGCGAGGTACCAGATGCCCGCGATTTGCATCAGCTGAAAACTTCCGAGTTCCAGTGCCGCGGCGCTGCTGCCACTCATCAGGTATCGGAGCATCTGCGGAACGTGCGGACGAACGGTATGGTAGGCGCGGCGCGCGTGACGGGTGATCATTGGACGGTGTAGGGACACGGATAGTCATGAACGATCACGTAGCGGCCTGCGGCGACCTCGATTTGCCCGGGCCGATACAAGTGCTGCTGCTCAACGCTCAGTTTACGAAGGAGCGGAATAGGGCAGTCGTCGCCCGCTACAGTACTGAACTCGGGACTCAAGCTGAAGGAGATATTGGGCATGATGAAGCGCCAGCGGGGGTTCAGCGGCAATTGCCCGAAGATCTCTGTCTGTTCCACGATCAACGCTTTCTCCCGGTAGTGTTCGAGAATGTACGCGACGGCCTGTGGACCTTCCAGGCTCGGACTCGACCCGCGATGGGTCCACTGCCAGTGTGCTTGTGCGATGATGATCAGAGAGAGGACGATCATTCCGGTCCGTTTTCCCAGGAGCGTGAACGCCCCCGTCGGCACAAAAGGAAGGAGCAGCAGGTGGGCGGGCAGCAGCAGTCGGTACCAGCCGAAGCCGTTGAGGAAGTAGAGGGTGACGAGCGTGACGAGCGTGCCAATGACGAGGAACGTGGTCACATTGAGGCGTCGCCGAAGATTCCACCAGCCGATTGCGGCAAAGAGGAAGAAAAGACCGAAGGCAAGGTAGGGGAGGCGCAGGAGAAGCTCCGGCGTGAACCGCAGAACGTACAGCAGCGTGGAACCGTCACCGCCGGCAAGGAAGTTCTTGAGCTGCTCGATCAATCCTTCCGATCCGATCGTGTGGGTCATCTCCACAATCCGCCACGGGAGGAACAC
>CAYJTW010000085.1:0-3792 GCA_964373225.1 uncultured Candidatus Peribacteria bacterium | reverse complement strand
GAGGAGTACGAGAAAAAAGTGAAAGAGTATTCACTCCGTTCATATCGCCAATACAATGACTGTGCTGCGGAGCGAAAAAAACTGGAGGCGGCTCACCCCTTCAAATATTTCCAGGGGAACAACCTCGAGAACAGTTCGGGAGATCACTTGAACAACTGCAAAAACGTTCACGCGAGCTTCGATTGTGAAAACGTCGAGCAGGGAAAGCACCTCTACCAAGTCGTCACGGGCGCCAAAGATGTCATGGACATCTACCAATACGGCCTCAATCTGCAGCAATCCTATGAAAGCGCGATTGTCGGGGAAAACAGTTATCACCTGCTCTTCACGTACGGAGGCCACACGGCGTCGGACCTCGTGTACTGCTGGTATGGCGAGCGCAGCAAGAACTGTTTCGGCTGCGCCAACGTGTCCCGGGCGAAGTATTGCATCCTGAACAAGCAATATTCGCCGGAGGAATATGAAATCACTGCGGGAAAACTCGCGGAACACATGCAGAAGACCGGCGAGTGGGGGGAATTTTTCCCGATGAGCATTTCCCCGTTTGGCTACAACAAGACGACCGCTCAGCAATACTATCCGCTCACCAAGTCAGAGGCGGTCAAAAACAACATCCGGTGGGATGACACCGAACTTCCTCCACCGGAAGCGACAAAAGTGATTCCGGCCAACCGACTACCCGATAACAGCAACGATGTTCCCGATGATGTTCTCCAGTGGGCCATCCAATGTGAAGTAACGGGCCGCCCGTTCAAGATTCTCCCGCAGGAATTACGCTTCTATCGCGACAACGGACTGCCGCTCCCCCGCCGAGCCTGGCAGCAGCGTCACCTCGACCGATTTGCACAACGCAATCCCCGGAAATTCTGGGCTCGGAAGTGTGCCAAGTGCGCAAAGCAGATGCAGACGACGTATAGCCCCGAGAGGCCGGAAATCGTGTATTGCGAAGAGTGTTATCTGAAAGCTGTGTACTAAGTTCACGCTGCCACGATGCGCGGATCTGCGTATTGGAATTGGCTCTTGATGCGAACACGCACACGATGGAGTTCAATACGGACTGCTCCCAACATTTCTTCGGAAAAAATTCCTTCGTAACCATCAATCAACGTCTGTACATCGTTACACAGTGAAGACCAATCCGACTCTTCGATATCCATTCCGCGCGGAAATTTCTCTAATCGCGCTTTGAGTTCTTGGTAGAGAGTTTCCAGAAGATCGGGGTCGCCTCGCACCAGAGTGGAGTGGCGGGACGATCCTCTCACTGGACGGTGATTGGAGAAGCGCTTCAGGAGATCTTCGTGCTTCCCATCGAGGATCCCGATCAATGTGTCGCGCGGTTCTGCTGCAATGCCCATAGGCGCGGGAGTATACGCCTCGTGCATTGCAGAAAAATGCCTTTTAGATGCACCGCTAATGTGTTTTTCTCATTTACAGGAAGCCATTTTCCGGCACAATATCGGGCATGGCGCTCCGCTACATGCACATCGTCATCCCCCAGGGGACGGAAGGAAACAAGAAACCCGAATCGCGGTTCCAGGAATTGCTCGTGAACCTGTGGAACACGTTCACGGGCAAGCGCATATCACTCGAATTTTACGGTTTCGCGCAGTACACCTATTTCTTCATGGTGTTGGAGGCAAATCTGTTTGAGACTGTAGAAGGGTTGATCTACTCGACTTTTCCCGATGCGGAAGTGAAGGAGATGAAGGACTACACGCTGAATTTTGATCCGAAGAAGCAGACGCTCGTGGGAGCGGAAGTCGCTCTGCACCACTCGGACATTTATCCGATCAAGACATACGACGTATTCGAGGAAGACAGCTGCTCGCGCCTGTTCTCGGTGATCAGCAAGATCGGACGGGATGACCAGGTATGGGTACAGATCATCGCCGAGCCGCAGAACGACACCGGCGCCTTCCACTACCTGCGCAACTGGCGCAGACGCCGCGCCGATGTCAGTCACTTCTTCTCGATTCGCGACCGGTTGCGCGAAGGAGGACGCAAAGGCGTCTCGCATCGGCGCCACGAGAAGGCGGCGGAGAAGGCCACGATCAAGCCCTTCCGCGTAAGCATTCGCTGCGCATACATCGGGGAGAACGCGGAGACGGCCGGCCGGAAACTCGACGCCGTCACGTCGAGCTTCTCGCAGTTCAATGAGAAAGACATCAACGAGTTTCATTCGCACCACGTGCATGCAACATCAAGTTTCATCAATCAGTATCGCGCGCGAACGCATGCGACGAACTTCATCCTCAACGCCAGGGAAGTGGCGACGCTCTACCACTTCCCGAACGCCGACTACGTCCCGCACATCGTGCACGTCCTCGCGCGCAAGTCCGATCCGCCGCAGGATCTGCCAAAGGTCGACGAGAAGGACGTCAGCGGCTTTGGGCTCACGAACTACCACAATAACTTCGTGCCTTTCGGCATCCGCAGGAGCGACCGGCGGCGGCACCTCTATACCGTCGGAAAATCCGGTGCGGGCAAGAGCAAGCTGCTGGAACTCCTGATCTACGAAGATCTGAAGAACGGCGAAGGCATCGCCGTTCTGGACCCGCACGGCGACCTCGTGGACGCAATTCTGCGCTACATCCCCGAGCATCGCATCAATGACGTCATCCTCATCGACCCCGGTGACATCGAATTCCCGATCGCCTTCAACCCGCTGGAGAAAGTCGACGAGGCCTTCAAGATGCAGGTGACACTCGGCTTCCTGCAGATCTTTAAAAAGCTCTTCGGCAACAACTGGAGTGATCGCCTGGAGCACGTGCTGCGCTACACGACGCTCGCTCTCCTCGATAGTCCCAACACGACCGTCTTGAGCATCCTGAAAATGCTCACGGACAAGAACTACCGCCAGAAGATCGTCGCACGGATCCAGGACTCGGTCGTCAAGAACTTCTGGGTCGCGGAGTTCGCTGCCTGGAGCGAGAAGTTTGATGCCGAGGCGATCACGCCGCTCCTCAACAAAGTCGGCCAGTTCGTGGCGACGAACATGATCCGTAACATGGTCGGCCAGCCGAAGACGAAGTTCGACATCCGCGAGATCATGGACAAGAAGAAAATCCTGCTGATGAAGGTCAGTAAAGGGCTTCTGGGAGAGGAAAACTCGTCGCTCATCGGTTCCATGTTCATCACGAAGTTGTACCAGGCGGCGATGAGCCGGGCGGATACGGCCGAGGACAAGCGCACCGACTTTTACTTCTACGTTGATGAGTTCCAGATTTTCGCCACCGACACCTTCGCCGAAATCCTCAGTGAGGCACGCAAGTACAAGCTCAATATGACGCTCGCGCACCAGTACATGGGCCAACTCAGCGACGTCGTGCGTAAAACCGTCTTCGGCAACGTCGGTTCCATCATCAACTTCCGCGTCGGCGCCGAGGACGCGGTGATCCTGGCCAAGGAGTACACGCCGGTTTTCAAAGAACGCGACATCATCAACCTCGGCGTTCGCGAGTTCTACATCAAGATGTCGGTCAACGGCGAGCTGCGCGAGGCGTTCTCGGGCCGCACCCTCGACGCTCCAAAAGTGGAGCACGACTTCAGCAAGCAGATCATCGCCGCATCGCGCGCCAAGTACTGTCTGCCGAGGAAAGACGTCGAGGAAGAAATGAAGAAATGGGACGAAGCCGCCGCCGCGCCGCCGAGCAAGGAGGAAATAGCGCAGGTGGAGGAGCAGTTTGAAGAGCCGCTAATTTAGTTGGTGGGCAATACTGGGTTCGAACCAGTGACCTTTCGAATGTGAATCGAACGCTCTACCCAGCTGAGCTAATTGCCCAAGAACGCGGA
>CAYJTW010000084.1:1038-3843 GCA_964373225.1 uncultured Candidatus Peribacteria bacterium | reverse complement strand
TGATATCGCCGTCATGATTGTCGGTTGCGGTCGCGCCGGGATCGGTGAAGACCGCGTCCTGGAGAACCAAGAGGGGATTTGCGCCAATGAGCGTGATCACGGGAGGCGTCGTATCGGCATCGGGAGCGGTGACCGTCACGGTGCGCGTCACTTCGGCGGCGGCATTGCCCGCGGCGTCGGTGACGTTGTAGCGGACGATGTAGTCGCCGGGAACCGCGGTATTCACGGGATTCACCGTGACGATGCGTGCGGTGATGTTGCCGTCGATGTCATCGAGCGCGCTCGCGCCGGCGTCCGTGTACGTCGTTCCCTGCGTCACCGTTACGGGCGTCGTGCCGTTGAGCGTGATCACTGGAGGGATGAGGTCCGCGCGGCGCAGCGCATTCGCCGCATTGATGCGGCGGCCGGTGAGCGTCCGTCCGCGGAGAGAATCCCGCATGTCGCCGGTGGAGAGAATAATGTTGTTGACGTCGGTGCCGGTCAGCGCGGGATTGTAGCCTTTGAGCAGTGCCGCGAGGCCGGCCACGTGCGGGGTCGCCATCGATGTCCCATTCAGGAATTCATACGAATCCTTCAGGCCGATCGTGAAGATCTGCACGTTGTCGATATGGCAGCCGCCGCCCGCGGTGCCTGTGTTGGCATTTCCGTTGGTGAACCAGCGGAAGCGCACTGCCGTCGTCGCCGAGATGTCTTCGGGGAAGAACGGGAGGATGCGGCTGCGGACGGGAGCGACGTTGCCCGGATCGCGGTCGTCGTCCAGATCGTATTCGTCGAAGAGTCCGAGCGTCAGGAACGGCCCGCCATTCGCGCTGACGTCCACTCGCATGTAATCGGTGTAGGAAGAAGCACTGTATTCCGTGTCGCACCAGGCGTCGAAGGCGAGCACCTTCACACCGCTGCCGGGGAGGATATTCATTGCCGGAGTGACCGCGGATCCCAAGCCGTTTGCCGTGTACGGAATCGAAAACGCATCGGATCCGAGCGCATGGCTCCCGCCAAAGACCGGGCTCGAAACGACGCCCATCGTGCCCGACCGGCTCCATCCGGACGGCACGCCCTGTATCGGAGCGGTGTCGAAGTTCTCGGAGATGAAGACCTGGCCAATGGTGTTCTCAAAGGTCGTGCTCTGGATGTTGACGCCCGGAGCCCCGACGTCGACACTTTGCTCGCCGAAGTTCGAGAAATCGGCGAGGTTGTCGTTCTGGTCTGTCGCGGCGACGGCAATGACGTTATCGATCGCGTAGGACGCGGGGTAGCTTGGGCTACTGTCGTTCGATGTCCCGCTGTTTCCCGCCGCCGCGACGAAGACGCCTCCGGCGTCGGTGAAGGCCTTCATCGCATTGAATTCCAGCTGGCTGAACCCGCCGCCGCCGTAGCTGGCGTTGATGACGTTCGCGCCGTTGTGACGGGCGAAGTCGATCGAGCGGATAATCGCGAAGGATGACAGGAACGAGTCTCCCGTGCGCAGCGCCATGATCTTGGCGCGCGGCGCGACGCCGGCGATGCCCTTGGCGTTGCCCTTTTCGGCGGCAATCGTCCCGGCAACGTGCGTGCCGTGATGCGAGGCTCCTGAGCGGGAGGGCGGTGTCGGGTCGCGGTCGTCATCGACGAAGTCGTACCCGTGGAGGCATCCGCCGAGTGCATTGCCACTGTCGTCGACGCAATTGCCGCCGTCCCAGAGGGAATTTTTGAGATCTTCGTGAAGGATATCCACTCCCGTATCGATCACCGCGACGATTATGGTCGCATGGGTGCCCTCGTTGATCGCCCATGCCTCCGTGCCGTCGATGTCGGCATCATCCGTTCCGGCCACTCCATTGACCGTCTGTCCCGTGTTCTCGAGCGCCCAGAGCGTCGAGCCCAGAGGATCATTGCTCGGGAACGCCTTCACGGTGCGGCGAAAGTTCAATTCCGCGTGCTCCACTGCGGGATTGCCCTGGAGCTCCGCCAGAATCGATGCCGTTTGCGAGGGGTCACGTGCAATGAACAACGTCAGGTTCTGCTCGGGTGCGACATCGGAGGCAATCAGCGATGCGTCGCGTCCGAGTTTTGCCGCGGCGACGAGTCCCTCTTTGCTCTCCACGTCGATGGCATCGCGCTTGAATTGCACGATGATCTGCCCGGGGAGGGCGAAGGTCTCCCCGACCGGGGATTTTTCAGAAATTTCCGGCAGCTGCGCGGCAAATGCCGGGACGGAGTGGCTCAGAACGAGTATGCAGCTCAGCGCAAGAGCAAGGCGCTTTCTCACAACAGGGGACATAGAGGAGTGGAAAGAAAGTGGATATTTATAGCGAAAATTGCGTAAATGTCAATAGTATTATAATTAGCTCAAAGCCCCATTCGACATATCGGATCGATTCCTCAGCGATTTCCTTTCATTGGTGTGTGGTATTCTCCCTGCCACATTGGGGCCCGGCTTCGTCTGCGGACTACGCCGAGGCTAGCCCATTGTGTAATCTATATATATATCGCGTTGGGGAGTAGCCCCGCCTTCGCTCCTCGCTCCGCTCGGAGCTACGGACGGGCAGGCAAGCGGTCCCCCTTCGCCCATGGTTTTTCTCCTTCCGTATGTTTCTGATGTGTATACTCTGATGCAGGAAGGCTTCGGAGGGACCATCGCAGATTGTTCTTCTTTCGGAGTTTTCTGTCGCTTTGGGGAGTAGCCCAGCCTTCGCTCTGCGGAGCTACGGCCGGCGGGGCATGGATGATGAAAAAGATGTGATAAGCTTTTGGTAGTGTTGGGGAGTAGCCAAGCGGTCCCCCTTCGCCCATGGTTTTTCTCCTTCCGTATGTTTCTGATGTGTA
>CAYJTW010000084.1:0-938 GCA_964373225.1 uncultured Candidatus Peribacteria bacterium | reverse complement strand
GATGATGAAAAAGATGTGATAAGCTTTTGGTAGTGTTGGGGAGTAGCCAAGCGGTAAGGCAACGGGCTCTGAACCCGTCACGCGGGGGTTCGAATCCCTCCTCCCCAGCCATGAACCATTCGCCCTGCGGGGCTCAGGTTCATGGCAACGCCATCACCTTCAAGAAAAACAGAAGGAGCGAGTGGTTCATGCCCTGTACCGGAGCCCCCGGAGCCCTTTGGACATAGAATCAGAGATGTATTGTCAAAACCTTCTTTCGTAAGCAAATCATCAATGGAACGTCTAAAAACCAGTCTTTTCCCATTGATCGACACAGTGAACAACGGTATATTGTAGATGTTAAACCCACCCGTCCCTCGCGTAAGCGACGGCGGGTATTTTGTTATGCGGCCTTTTTGAGAAATCCTAAAAGGTCATCACGGCGTAGGGTCGTCGTCAGATCAACATTCTTCATCAAGCCAAACGAGGGGCGATGTGCGAAGCCAACGTATTCGACCTGCTTCTTCTTGCCCCTGACCGCGTGAACTGCGGGAATAAGATCGGTATCGGAACTTATCAATACCGCTGTGTCGTAGTGGTCTTCGTATGCTCCCGTGAGCAGATCAACAGCGATGTGAACGTCTACGCCCTTTTCTTGGAACACACCGTTGTGTTCTAACATGTGACCGTACTCGACCTTCCATCCCGAGTTTTGCAGGTGGGCAACGAGGCGTTGCTGCCACCGTCGTAGCTCTTCGCCTTTCGCGTCACCATGTGACCGCACCTTGCCGATGTAGTAGGTCGAGGATACGACGGTACGCCCACGGCCAAGGAACTGCGCGAACGCCTTATAATCGAACTCGGCGAGTCCCGTGAGTTGCAACTCACGCAAATAGTGAACGGAAAAGAACACGTAGGTACACCAGACACAAGTATCAGGAACTCGTCTGGGGTCTTGG
>CAYJTW010000083.1:1221-3881 GCA_964373225.1 uncultured Candidatus Peribacteria bacterium | reverse complement strand
TCACTCCGGCACCACCTCCTGCACTCTCCCCTTCTCTTTGTAGAGCCTGCCGTAGAACGAGACCAGCGCGAGTGTGAAGAGCAGACCGGCCCAGGAGTAGAAGACATCACTGATGAGTGTGCTGACGATCGGGAGTTCCGGGATCGTCATCTGCTGCACCGCGTCAACGCCAAAGGAGAGAATGCCCGCCGGACCGAAGAACAGGACGCCGAGCGCGCAGAGGACCCAGAGCACCCTGAACGTTTTGCCACGCACGATCATGCGGCTACGCCGCAGTGCATCGCGGTAGCGGAGATTTTCGGATGTGAGGACGATGCCGAAGAAGACGGTCCTCAGCTGATAGATGAAGGCGGGAATCAGGAGAGGAATGGCGAGGAAGAGCAGGCCACACCGCATCAGGAAGAGTGACTGAACCGCCATGAGCGTTTGCGGGGATCCGTTCGAGAGGAGTGTTCCGACTGCGGAAATGACCGGCGAGAGCGTCGCGCGGCATTGCTGTGATCCGAGGAGGAACAGCGTCGCCGGGAGGATCGCGATGAGCGACCACTCGATCGTGATGACGCCGCGCAGCAGCGACGTGAAGAAGAGCGGGAAAATCAGGCGCGCGGATTCCCTGCGGACTGACCGAAATGACGTGCGCGACCGGCCCGCGCGGCTGAGCACCTGGCGGCGGCCGACGAGCAGCACACACGCGAGCCCCCAATACGCGACGACGGTGAACACGAGGGTCGCGAGAATGTACCCCACGTCGCCGATCTGCTGGATCGAAATGACCTCACTCTCGGGCCAGTACTCCGTGAGCAGATCGAGGAGCACGATCGGGAGAATCAGGAACCAGAAGAGGACCTGATACAGCGCCGGCTGACTGCGCATGAACGACCAGGACTCGGCGGCGAGACGCAGGGGGCTGAGAGAGGTTTTGGGCATGGGGATGCTGATTATAGCATCATCTAGACCTGCGGAAAGGCAAACGAAGCAAACAATGGAAACGAGGAAAACGAGGATCTTCGATTGCCTCGTTTGCTTCGTTTCCCTCGTTTTCCTTACTTTCGTTTCACCCGAATAAACCCGGACACATCCAACGTGCTCAATTTCTTCTCCTCCTTACTCAGGACATCCAGCAGCAGGTTGATACCGATGGCATCTGAGGCCATGTGGCTGCACTGGATCATGTTGATGTGGTGCTCTTTGCCCTTCTCGACTTCCTTCTCGGTAAAGTGCATCGCGAGGATGGTGCCGACTCCCGCATGGGACTGCTTCTCAATGAATTCCTCGGGACCGTTGGTGCCTCCGGTAAACTCGGTCGCGACGATTTTGCCCGGACGACCGTGCTCCGAGCCGTTGACGATGATCGTCGGGTTGCCCTTCTTGCCGTACCATGCGTACTCGGGGATCTCGTTGCAGGCGGCAACGATGTCCTTGAGCGTGTCGAACGGTTTCTTGCAGACCGTCTTCTCCATGAAGCGCCACACGAGGTTATCGGTGATCGTGTGGCAGCAGAACGCGGGGATCCCGAGGAGCTCGGCGGCGCGCTCGGTGCGGAAGAGATTGTCGGCGTGAATTGCCCGCCAGATGCGGTCCATGCGGGGACGCAGGAGCCCCTCGCCGTGATTCACGGGTACCCCTGCCTGGGCGTACACATCGACCTGCACCGGCATGGCTTTGTCGAGATCGGCGAGCGCGCGGCCCTCGGGGTGGTGAATGAGAACGGCATCAATTCTCTCCCCTCTCTCGCGCAAGCGGTCTGCGAGAAGCATTTCCTGGATTTCGCCGTCGATACAGACCATCAGACGCTGGATGTCTTCCTCTCCGGTTCCGTTGATCACGCGAGAATCGGGATACGGATTCCACGTTCGCTCGTCATCGAACCACTCTTTCTCCTTTCCTTCGAGCTTCGCGCTCTTCTCCTTGATTCTCTTGAACATCTTCTCGAGGTACTTCTTGCCGCGGGGGTCGGCACTCATGCCGATCTCGACGGCGCGGTGGAACAATGTATTGAGTTTCATAAAATGGACGGAAATGAGTGATCATTATGAAGGGTAGTGATTTTTTTTGATCACGGAAAGTGTTTTTTGTCATCAGAGGGTCACGCCCTCCGCTTTGCAATCCGCCTCCATCATGATCCTCGCAAGATCCTGGACGCCCGTCTTCGCTTCCCATCCGAGTTTCTTTTTGGCTTTCGACGGATCGCCGCGGAGGAAATCGACTTCGGCTGGGCGGTAATAGTGGGGATCGACCATCACGACCGCCTTCCCCGTCCGGGTATCCATGTACTTCTCCTCCTTCCCCTTCCCCGTCCGCTCGAAGGGAATGTTTGCGATTGTGAGGCACATCTCGAGGAATTCCCGGACCGATGCCGTCTTGCCCGTGGCGAGGACGTAATCATCGGGCTCCTGCTGCTGGAGCATCATCCACATGCCTTCGACGAACTCGGGAGCGTAGCCCCAATCGCGTTTGGCCTCAAAATTTCCCAAGTGGAGAGCGTCCTGTTTGCCTGCGAGGATCTTGGCGAGACTCAGGGTGATCTTGCGCGTGACGAAGTTCTCGCCGCGGCGGGGCGACTCGTGGTTGAAGAGGATGCCGTTACAGGCGAACATCCCGTAGCTCTCGCGGTAGTTGCGGGTGAAGTCGAACGCGAACGCCTTCGCGCACGCATAGGG
>CAYJTW010000083.1:0-1121 GCA_964373225.1 uncultured Candidatus Peribacteria bacterium | reverse complement strand
TTCGGCAAGATAGGAGCCGTCCTGGCCTGTTATCCCGGTGATGAATGCGCGCTTCGCCATACGTAGCGAAGAATATACGCTACACTTCATCGCTATGAAACCCCGTAAACTCGCCATTGTCGGCCTGGGCTATGTGGGATTGCCCCTGGCGCATGCGTTCGCAAAGGCAGGTCATGACGTGGTCGGCTATGACATTTCCACACAACGGATCGCTGAGCTCACAAAAGGCAACGACCGGACGCTGGAATTGAGCGATGCCGATCTGGAGAACGTCACGATCACATTCACGAATGACCCGGCGACGCTGACGGATCGGGACGTGATTATTCTCGCGCTGCCGACGCCGGTGAACGAGAAGAATTATCCGGACATGAGTATTCTGGAGAGCGCGACGAAAACTGTGGGGGAACATCTGCAAAAAGGCATGATCGTCGTCTACGAATCAACCGTCTACCCCGGCGTGACCGGGGAGATCTGCGGACCGATCCTCGAGCGCGCCTCGGGGCTCAAGAGCGGCAAGGACTTCACGCTCGGCTACTCGCCTGAGCGGGTGAATCCGGGCGACAGAGAGCATACCATCACGAAAATCATGAAGGTCGTCGCGGGACAGGACGAGAAAACCACGGATATTCTCTGCGAACTGTACGGCTCGATCGTCACGGCGGGCATTCACCGGGCGCCCTCCATTAAAGTCGCCGAAATGGCCAAGGCAATCGAGAACGCGCAGCGTGATTTGAACATCGCGTACATCAACGAGATTGCCATGCTCTGCAACAGCATCGGCATTCCGACGAAAGATGTTCTGGAAGCCGCGGGGACCAAATGGAACTTCCTCCAGTTCCAGCCCGGCCTGGTCGGCGGCCACTGCATCGGCGTGGATCCGTATTATCTCGTGGAGAAAGCCAAACAACTGAAGCTGCCGATGCGCACGATCAGCGCGAGCCGCGCGGTCAATGATGGGATGAGCAGGTATGTGGTTGATCGGGTGGCAGAGACTCTCCCCTCTTTGAAATCGGGGAGCGGGCATTCTGCCCGCGTACTCATTCTCGGCCTCACCTTTAAGGAGAACATTCCCGATACGCGCAACAGCAAAGCGATGGAGGTCGCGGCTGAATTTGGGC
>CAYJTW010000082.1:1837-3977 GCA_964373225.1 uncultured Candidatus Peribacteria bacterium | reverse complement strand
TAAAAATCTTCTTTGAGAATCACGATCCGACGACCCTCAACCGGCAGGGGCCGGATATCGGTGATCAATATCGTTCGGTGATCTTCACGCACACGGAGGATCAGCAGACGGCCGCGCAGAAGTTCACATCTGCGTTGGATCAATCAGAAAAATTTAAGCGGCCGATCGTCACGCAAATTGTCCCTTTCACGAACTTCTATCCTGCCGAGGACTATCATCAGCAGTATCTGCGGAAGAGAGGACTCGGGTCTTGTCACGTGTGATTACTCAATCACGATCTGCCCCGTCATCGCCGGGTTGCTGGTGGAGTGGAACTCGAAGATGCCGGCATTTTCGGTCGGAATATTGAAGCCTTTCGTCTCGCCTTCACTGATCGCAATATCGAGACCGAGAGCGGCGCTGGTGAACGTGTGGGTGCCGGAGGTCGCAACAAGACGCAGGACGATGTTCTCGCCTTTGCGGAGAGTGATGACGGCGGGCGTGAACTGGAAGTTGCTTACCGACATATCGATCACCCGCGATTGGTTCATTGGATCGGGAGCGGGCTGCTGGGTACCGGTGGTATCAGACGGGGGGTTCGGAATGACGTTTGCCTGGTTGGAACTGCAGGCGGTGAGGAGAGTGCAGAGGGCGAGGAACGGGAGGAGTTTTTTCATACGAAAATGAGGAAAGTGCCAAAACTGTAGCATTGGTCGCAAGGGCCAACAAGAATGGTCACCTTCTTAATGTCATCTTCATCTCTCCGCGATTAGACTCCTTGCTATGCACATCCTCCTGATCGAAGACCAGAAGAAACTGGCCGACAATATCGCGCAATTCCTGACGCTCGAGCACTACGCGGTCACGGTCTGCAACGACGGACAAGAGGGATTGGAGAAGGCAATGACGCAGGAGATCGATCTGCTGATCCTCGATATCAACCTGCCCGGCATGGACGGGTATGCGATCTGCGCGATGCTCAGGCAAAACAAAAAAAATATGCCGATCCTCATGCTCACCGCCCGGACGAAACAGCAGGAGATCGTCCACGGGCTCAATATTGGCGGGGACGATTACCTGAGCAAGCCGTTTGATATGGATGAACTGCTCGCGCGTGCGCGGGCACTCCTCCGGCGGAGCGCCACCGAGAAAGATCCCCAGTTGCGTTCGGGAAAGATCACGCTCGATCCCAATACCCGCGACGTCTCGCGCAACGGAAAAACCGTCAGTCTCTCCCCCAAGGAGTACGGCTTGCTCGAGTTCCTCCTCCGTAATAAAGGAACGGCGCAGGACCGCCCGAAGATCATCGAGCACGTATGGGGCGGCCGCGATGACCTGATGTTCTCCCAGACCGTCGACGTGCACGTGGCGTACCTGCGCCGCAAGCTCGGCAAGGATCTGATCGAGACCGTTCCCGGCAAGGGGTATATGATTGCCGTCTCCTGATCATGCTGCTCCGACGCATCAGCTACCGGATCGCGCTGCAGTTTACGGCGTTCGTCTTTGGACTGCTCGTGATCAACGGAGCGCTGTTCCTGGCCGTGGATGTCGTCAACGCCCGCAGACTGGCGCATCTGCGGTTGATGAATCACGCATCGGGATTCACGCAGCGGTACAGGACGGTTGCCCCCGGGGGCCTGGGGGCATTCCTCCCGCCGATGCTCCGGCAGCGCACGCGCATCGCGGATCCCGAAGGCAATCCCGTCTACACCGGAGAGCTTTTTGCCGATGTCCCTTTTCTCCCCGCTCCAGAATTCTCCGCCGCGCGCATTCACGGTGAGGAGTACATGATTTTCACCGCGCCGATTCTTCAGGATGAGCGCGTCGTCGGCTACATGCAGATCGCGGACAGGGCCCGCATCTCCCGTCGCGACCTGCCGGAGAGGGTGTTTCTGTATCTCCTCCTGAGTGCGGGGATTTCCGCACTCACATTCGTCGTCGGTCTCTACTTTGCGCGCAAGAGTCTGCGGCCGGCGGAGGAGACGATGGAGCGTCTGGAGCAGTTTACGCAGGACGCGAGCCATGAACTGCGCACCCCGCTCACCGTGCTGAATTCCTCACTGGATGTCGCGCTCAAGTCGAAGAAGTACAAAGAGGGAATTGAATCGGCCAAAGACGACGTCAAACAAATTTCCATCCTCGTCGAACGCCTGCTCGAACT
>CAYJTW010000082.1:0-1737 GCA_964373225.1 uncultured Candidatus Peribacteria bacterium | reverse complement strand
AGCAACCAACGATGACGCCAACGCCAACACGCAGACGCAAAACCAGTAATGGGGAAACATCACCGGTACAGAAAAAAGCCGCGGGGAAGCGGCTTTTTTCTTCTAGTCGATGCTGTCATGGCAGGCAGGTAGACCTGCCCTCTGTCATTCACTGTCCGGAGCCGTACGCCGGCTGTCGGTGAGCGCGGCGCCGCGGCGTATGCGGAGTTCCCGCCGTTCTTCGGCCGTGCGGACACTTCCGAGCGCGTTGCGGTCGTCATGCGATCCCGCAGCTGCGGTCTTGCGATCCTCCGCGGGTGCATCCGTTGCCGGTGCCGGCGCGGAATCCGGTCCCGCGGTTTGCTGCTTCTCGTCGCGCGTCGCGACTTGCTGTCCGGTGCCGACCGCGATTGCCAGGTAGCCGCGCGGGAGGCTGAGCACCGGCGGGCGGCCGCTGCCGTTTGCCACGAGCGTGAAGGTGACGTTCAGATCCGGATGGATCCAGCTGTTACTGGCATTCGAGTAGTGGTCGCACGAGTAGGCGCGCCCGGTGCGGGGATCGCGGTCGGGGTTGCTGCGGATGATCGCCATGTCATGCACCGCGCCGCGAACGCAGGCGTTCCAGGTGAGGTTACTCGAGATCGGGAAGCCGTCCCCGGCAATCGGGAAGACCGTGGGCTTGATCGCCACTGCTGCCTTGCTCCCGCCCTGGCGTGCAAGGTTCACGCCGTCGCAGGCGTGCGCGTCTCCCAGGAACGCGGAGGCAGCGTCTTTGGGAATACTCGTCAGAGACTCGATTTCCATTGCGATGCGATCGAGGAGTCCGGGCGTCATACCGGCCTTGACCATCCGTTGCACCGAGCAGAGGAATTGCTCCTGATGACCGGTGAAGTCCGCGGGATTGAACGCACTCTCGGGTTCATGGAGACGCGCGAGCATCGCGATCGAGTGCAGGATCCCCGACGTGTTCTGGCCGCGGCCGCCGCCGTTGCCCTGGCCTCCGCCTCCACCGCCTCCGGAGGTCATGGACGGGCTCGGGGTCGGGCCAGGGTCGGGGTTCACCTGCTGTGCGATGACGGTCACGGTCCGGGTCACTTCCGTCGCGGCATTGCCCGCGGCGTCGGAGACGTTGTAGTGCAGGACGTACTCGCCGGGAATGTTGATATTCACGGTTCCCGTCACGACGATCTGCGCGGTGATCGTGCCGTCGCGATCATCCGTCGCCGTGGCGCCCGGATCGACGAACGCATTCCCTGCGATGAGTGTCAACGCATTGCTGCCGATGAGCGTGATGACCGGTGGCGTCGTATCGGGCCCCTGGATGACCGTCACGGTCCGCGTTACTTCCGTCGCGTGGTTCCCCGCCGCGTCACTCACGTTGTAGTGGAGAACGTAATCGCCGGGGACCGACACATTCACGCTGCCCGTCACGACGATGTTGCCCGTGATGTTGCCGTCGATATTGTCGCTTGCTGTCGCACCCGGATCAACGAATGGCTGGCCCTGGAGAATCAAGAGGGGACTGCCGCCGAGGAGCGTGATCACCGGAGGAGTCGTATCGGGTTCCGGCGGTGTCGGTGTCACCGTCACCGTCCGCGTCACTTCGGTTGCGGGGTTCTCCGCCGCGTCACTCACGTTGTAGTGGAGAACGTAATCACCGGGCACGTGCGTGTTGACGCTGCCCGTCACGACGATGTTGCCGGTGATATCGCCGTCATGATTGTCGGTTGCGGTCGCGCCGGGATCGGTGAAGACCGC
>CAYJTW010000081.1:0-4015 GCA_964373225.1 uncultured Candidatus Peribacteria bacterium | reverse complement strand
GCAAGGGCAGGAATGAATTCATCGGCAAACGACGGTGTGAGGACTTCCACTCCGTCGAAATCGAGGATGATCTCCTCCTGTCCATGCGGGAGTGAAGGGCGAATGGCAAGAAACGCCTCGCGGCCCGCAGGGCGCGAATTGAGGACGGTGCCGATTTTTTGCATGAAGATGATCATCGGTGCATCGTGAGTATAGCAAGACAGCCGTAGACTGATTGTTCACTTGTTGCCCATTCCTCGCTCTTTCCGATGATAGCGTACCGGGCAGTGCCGGATTGGAAATACAGGTCAATGCCGTCTGAGAGCACGGTCTCACGCACGAATTTCAATCCATTGCCGCGCTTCTCCGGAGCGCGTCCGGAAATGCGTTCAAGGAATGCAATGCGCAACGCGCCAAGATCGTCTGCTATATCCGGTCGTATTCTCTGGAGAGTCGTCCGAATTCCCTGACCCCGATCAGCCAGGACAATCGTCGCACGATCCTGCATGATCTCATTGGCGAAGAAGACTCCGGGAATATCCCTCCACTGACCGAGGTTGTGATCAAAAGAATTTCCTCCGATTTCGGAGAGCACGGAATGCAAGAGCAGTGTTGCATTCTTCTCACATCCCGATTTCAACAAATCCTCGCGAAACACGCCTACGCGCCTGTCCATTCTGTCCCGCGTTTCGCAGTACTGATCTGATGGTGGAAGCTGCGGTGTTGTCGCGAAGCACCAAGTGGAGGCGAGCCGGGCCAGAGGATGATCAGGAAGAACGGTCACAGAGTCATTGTACTCTGAAGCGGACATCAATCCTTGCGGTCTAGAAAAGTAGCCTTACACAGCCGGCTTCACTTCAAATTGATTGAGTGCTCCAGGGTTGTAGAAGACATCGAATACCGGCAGGCCATGAGCGAGGGCGTCGGCGGTGGCTTGCAAGTGCGTGTTGCGTGTCTCGAGCATCGTCTGGCGACACCGCTGTGCGTGGAATTCGCTCAAGCCGGTGATTTCCAGCGCGTTCTCCAGCCACCGGTCCTGTGCCAGATCATCCATCTGTTTATTGAGAAGGAACACCTGGGATCCGGATCTCTGTACATTCGGCTGTATCAGAGGCACGGGAGTCTGTGCGTTGAATTCTCTGTTCGCCTGAACATTCACCACGGCGCCTTCCCGGTGCTTTCCGTGGAGAACAGCGTATTGCATCTTGGGGTTGCCTCCCCATTTCTCCCGGAAGAATTTCTTCATAAAAAATTGCACGACGGCACTGCGCACGCCGGGGTATTCGCGAGGAAACCGCAGCATCCGCGCAAGATGCCCGCAGCCGATGAACCGGGGATCGGTGAGGGTTTGCAGCAGGCGTTCGTTATTTCCATGGGCTTCCGTGAGGAGCGTCAGAACTTCCGCCTCCGGAACTTTAAGATCGTTCGAGAGGGCGTGAATGGCATCGTCGTCGGTATGCATATAGAACTGGCCCCGATGTCGCCGCATATAGTGTTCCCAGATGCGGTCCAATGCAATTTCGGAAAATTCCGTGTTCGTCGCACGCTCGAACGCAGCGATTTTTTCAATGAGATCTCCCATGTCTCCCGCTGCACGTCCGATTTCGCATTGATCTCCGCGGCCATCAAGACATTCGGTCGATCCGTTTTCCAGAATGTGGCCGGCCAGGTGCCAGACTTTGCGGCTATCCTGAATATGCTTTTCAACATCGGCCTGGGTATAGGGCCGCACGCGTCCGCAATACAAACGAATTCCCTCATCGATACCCACACCAGCAAGCACGCCAGCGGCTCCGACTGCCGCCATACCCATTGCCTGACGACGGGTCAGAAGGGGGCCTGTATTGGTAGATTCGGAAGAGTTCATAATATTATTATAGAATAATTTAATTAAATAGTCAAATTCATGCCCACAACCATTCATCCACAATCCTGCGGGGAAATCAAGGGTCTAAGAGGCCACTTTTCCGGGGGATCAGAAATTCCGGTATAGATCTTTTCTGTGTCCTATACGAATGCTGAGGGGGTACAGGCAGTTTTTGGTTCCAAAAAAATCCGGACCAGTCGGATCGTCTCGTACGAGTACTTCCCTCCGAGTTCATGGAATACCGGTGCAAGGGTTTCTCTCCCCAGTCGATGGAACACGGCGGCGATCTCCTCAAAAATTTCGGGAGACGGCTTCAGATGGGCAATCTCTTCCATGGTCACCGATCCTGCGCGAACGAGTTCTTCTACATGCTGCGCCATCGTGCTTTCCTGCAGTTTCCTCTTCTGTGCAATCTGCGCGAGTGACAATTTCTGTTGCAGAAGTGCCCGTGTTTCTTCGTAGGTGGAACCCTTTCGACGGACGGCGCGCTGGTGGCGATCCTCCCGGACATGACCGAGCGAGAGAATCTCCCGTTCCGCAATGCCGCGCGCATCGCAGAATGTCCGGATGATTTCCAAAAAGCGGTTGCCATACTGGTCGAGTTTTCGGGCGGACACGCCGTAGATCTTCACGAAAGTTTCCGGCCGTCTGGGGAAAAACGCCGCCATTTCGCGCAGGGACCGGTCGCCGAAGATCACGAACGCCGCGACATTCTCCCCCCTGGCAATCGTTTGCCGGAGCACGCGTAGTTCTTCGAAGAGAGCGGCATCAAAGGGGACATCGGCGCTCAGGATTTTCTGCGAGATCTCTGTGGTATCACATGTTCCATCGCTCTGCAGGCACCGGTCGCACCCCTTGCACGTATGTGCGTCCGTGTCTTCCCCGAAGTATTTCAGCAGATAGAATCGTCTGCAGGTCCGCAGTTCGCCGTACGCCATCATCTGACGGAGTTTCTCCCGCGCAATGCGCTGTTGCCCGGGATCCTGCATCTGTCCGATGAAATATTCCTGTTTGAACTTGTCGCCGAACGAGTAGAACAGGATGCAGTCGCTCGTGAGTCCGTCGCGCCCGGCGCGTCCGGTTTCCTGATAGTAGCTTTCGATGCTCTTGGGGAGATCGAGGTGGATAACGGTCCGCACGTCCGGCTTGTCGATGCCCATGCCGAACGCGATGGTTGCCGCGATCACCTGCACGTCGTCCTGCATGAAGGCATCCTGTGCCGATTGTCGCGCCGCCGGTTCCATTCCCGCGTGATACGCCGCGGCGCGCAGCCCCCCGGCCTTCAGGTCGGCCGCAACCATTTCCGTATCTTTTCGCGAAAAGCAGTAGACGATCGCGGGCAGGCGTTTGGTGTCTTGCAACAGAAGCAGGAGCCGTTCGAAGGTGCGTTGCTTGGGATACACGTGGTAGATCAGATTTTCACGGTTGAAGCTGGAGAGGAAAAGCGGAGCGTCCTCCAGGTGCAATTGCGCCCGGATATCCTCGCGCACTTTGGGAGTAGCGGTTGCCGTGAGCGCGATGCAGGGGACACGGGGGAACATCGTCCGTAGTTGTACGAGCGAACGGTACTCGGGACGGAATTCGTGACCCCATGTGGAGATGCAATGCGCTTCATCAATCGCGATCAGTGAGAGGGGAATGCTTTTCAGGAATCCGCGGAAGCCCTCCGATGCCAGCCGTTCGGGGGCGCAGTAGAGCAGCTTCACCTCCCCGCGTTTCACCGATGCCTGGATTCCCGTCTGCTCCAGCGGAGTCTGGTGGCTATTCACGAATGCCGCGGTCACGCCGTCGGCACGCAGCCCGTCGACCTGATCCTTCATCAGCGAGATGAGCGGTGAGATCACGAGGGCGGTTCCGGGCATGGAGAGTGCAGGGAGCTGAAAGCACAGGGATTTTCCGCTGCCTGTGGGCATCACCACGAGGCTGTTTCCGCCGGACAGCATCGTCCGGATGATCTTCTCCTGCAGCGGCCGGAACGTGCGGTAGCCGAAGTGCCTTTCGAGCAGGCCGGTGAGCGTGTCCGTGGTGACAGAATGCATGAGAAAGCAGCCTATTCCCGCTGTTGTGGCATGGTCTACTGTCCGGAAAAAGAAAAAAAGACAATGATCTGATTTTCCTCTTTGATAAGCCAAAAAATAGGTTCCATGTGGTCGTGGAACATCCGGGGGG
>CAYJTW010000080.1:0-4209 GCA_964373225.1 uncultured Candidatus Peribacteria bacterium | reverse complement strand
TTGGCTCACAACCGAACAATGTGGAAGCAGAGTTTGCTGTTTTGGACGAGCTAAGTGAGATTCGGAGGTTTAGAGGTGTAACGGTGGCATTGATTGAAAGATTGCTGCAATCGAAGCGTAGTATTGATGCGCTCGCAGCAGAAATGGAGCATGTGCATACCAGTGAGTTTGCAGGCGCATTCATCTAACGCTTCTCAATAGCCGTCCCCGGGTAGTAGTAGCTCAGAATCTGTTCGGCGGTCTTTCCCGTTCTCGCCTGCCCCCCCGCCCCGCAGCCGCTCATCCCGACGCCATGGCCCGAGAGCGTCATCCCCGCGCACCACGGATCGTCCTTCGGCGTGAAAATTTCCGGGAACGGGAAATCTTTCCACCCCGCCTCCTGCGGTGATCGTGTCTTTCCTGTGTCGGTCGAGAAGTACGGCGCGCGGATCACCTCTCCACGGTACGTCAGCACTTGCCGAGCCGTATCACGCACTGCCCGGAGCCATTGTGGGTTCTGCGGCTCAAAATCAGCTCCATGATACGACTGGAACGTTGCCGGACTGTCATTGCCGTCGTAGGGCATTCCCGGGAATTTTTGGATGCCTGAGGTCATGTAGTAGAGCGCGTAGGTCCGTGCGGCGATGGCGAACGCGCGCTGCTTCTCAAAGGGTTCGGTGTCCGGCTCTTCGGCGAGCCCGAGCATGTAATCATCGAGAGGCAGTTCATTGATCAGCGCCAATTCTCCATCAATCGACCGGCACTCGATTTTTCCGCGATACGAACGCGGTGACTGGAAATATCCCTCCACGCGCGTCAGGTCATTCACAGTTTCTGTCCGGACAGAAGAACCTTCGCACGCGAGACCCTTCATCGGCAACTGCGGCGTCAGGCGGATGCGGATGGATGGTAGGGGCGATTCGCGAATCGCCCCGATGGATGATGATGACGCTCGCGTGGTGCCCACCGGCCGCGATGTCTGCACGGGCGCACGGTTCTCTCTGAGCTGCACGGGCGCATTACCGGTGTTCAGAAGCTGCCGTCCCCGCGCCGCCCTCCCCGACATTTGGAACGTGTAGGTCAACGATCCGATTTTGAGTATCACGTCCCCCCGCTCCATCGGCAGCCGCACTTTCACTTTGAGGAGCAGCGACTCACCCTGTTTCACGAGCGGAACGGGAATCCGGATATCTCCGCGCACGGTAACGAATTTTCCGTCCACCTCCTGCCAGATTTCCAGGCCTCGTGGACGCGTCAGACGGGCGATACGCGTGTTTTTTGTGTACGCCTTCCTCGTCGCGCGGAAGAAGACGGGAATAATTACATCACCTCCCGGGCGGCCCTCAATCACCGTTTCCGAGAGCGCGGCAAGACCGTCTTTGCCCGTCACGATCGTCCGCGTCTCTCCGTCAATTTTTTCTTCGCTCACGACCATCGAAGATCCGATATCGGGGAACGCGACTACACTGTCCACGTTGCCGCTGCGGACGTTCATCCGCACCTGGTCGAGAGCGCTCCACATCGCCGTTCCCGGGCAATCGGTGGAGACCAGCTGCCGGTGTCCGACAATGGATGGAAGGGTCTTGCCATGGAAAACGACGTCGCGGTCGACCGGCACGTTGTACTTCTCCGCAAGGAGCTTGAGTATCCATTGCAGGCTTTTGGCCTGCGCCTGGGTCGGCTGCTCTTTGTCGAAGTTCCCCATGAGCGACACGCTGATTGTGCCCACGTTGTTGCAGTACACGTGCCCGCCGACCACGGAATCGCCCCCCGCGCGTCCTTCGTAGATCTGTCCCTGGTCATCAATCACGTAATGATAGCCGATATCTCCCCATCCGCGGTTCTTCGCGTGGTACTGATACAGCGCGCGCATGCGTTCCACGCCCGTCCGCGTATCCCCCGTCACGGCAATCGCTGTGTGGTGCACGACGAGCAGGCGCACCGATGGCGAATATTGCTGCGGCCAGCGCAGCTTTTCCCCCGCGGCGTTCTCGGTCACCAATGTGCTCGCCTGGAATTCCGAAGAATACGTTGAGCGTGCATCGAGACAATCCTGCTCGCGTGTACCCGTTACCGCAGAGCCACTGCCGTCGTCCGTTTTCTCTGGAGTATCGGCGGGAATGGAACTGGATGCGTCGGTGGTGAGCAGCGATTCATCGGCACCCCACTCGCGGCGCGTCAGAATCTTGTGAGAGATGTTCCCCGCTGCGGCAACGGTGAACGTTGCCGGAACAGAAGAAACGCGCACAGGGTGAACGTCCTGTGAGGAGATCTCTGATGCGAATCGGATTCTCATTGTCCCTTTTGGCATCATCACCAGGTTTGATTCCCGCAGCGCGGGATCCTGCTCATTCTCCAGCGCCAATGTTTGCCACGACGCCCATTCTTTCCCGTTCCATGCGCTGACGGCTTGTGTCTGCCCTTTGCCGATAGCAATGCTGACGGCATCAATCGGATCGTCAAAACGGTATTCCACAAACTGCGCAGATGCCGCCCGGAGCGGCATCGGCAGCAGCGCGCAGAGCATCAGGAACAGCACGATGGCGGACCGGGCGCGCATGGGAGAGGAGTATACGGGAAGTCCGGAAAGGCAGTATGATCCCTCCCCATGCGTACTCCTGACTATCCTGTTGAGCAACGCGCTGATGCGGCACCATCGCCTTTTCGCAGCATCGTCGCACTGACGTTCGTTGTGGCAGGGGCGCTCCATGCCGCGGCCGGGGATTCGTCGTCTTCCGTTGTCGTGCAGGAACAGAAGGACAAGACGGAGACGAAGGAGAAAAAAGCGACAACGCCCGAAGAGAAATTTGCAGCATATCGGAAGATGTTCGGGATCAAAGATGCTGCGATCACGGAGAAGATCGAAAAGGAACTCCTGCAGGACGGCGTCGCCGGCGTTCGCCGCTTCCTCGCCGCGTATCTCCATCCCCAACCGCAGCAGGGCCACGAGTTTTCGTTGCACTGCAGGAATGTCGTGATCCGTGAAGCACGTATGGGAGGAAAGGGAAATCCGGAAACCATCGCAATGATCGTCGATCATCTTGCTGATCCCGGTCACCCCTCTTTTGGTGACATTGGGCAAACGATTGCGGACATCGGCACTGCGGCCGCTGATCCCGTCTACAAAGTTTTTGATGGAAGTGCATGGAAGAATCTTCCAGGCGATGCCACCGATCAATTGCGACGGAAGACCATGAGTGCATATGCGGCAGACACGCTGCGTTCCATGCTCGGAGCAGACGAAAAGCACATCTCGGACGATGCGCTCCACCCCCGGCTTCACGGAACGCTGGTGGGAGGAAAAGAGGAAGCGCAGGATGACGTTCGCGCGACGGCCGCGGGCCTGCTCATGCGGCGAGAGAGCGGGACTCCCTGGCTCTTGAAGGCTGCGCAGGAAGAAAAGCCGGCGAAGCTCATCCTCACGGGATTAAAAAATGAAATGCTGCAATCGAAAAAAGGAGAATTCCTGACACTCTCCGACAGCGGCGCAATGGTGGCAAAGCGCTATCGCAACGTTATCGGAACAATCCACGCCGCTCATACTGTTCTTCGCGGCGGTGCGCAGGATGTGCTGGATCTCCTCATCACGGAAGAGAAGTCGAGAGAGAAGAAGCTTCAGGAGCTCAAGGGCAAGAAAGAATCTACTCTCTTCAATCCGAGCAGCCGTTCATATCGATCCACCATCGACTCCAACGAGAATGCACGTTCTGCCGTCACTCTCGCATTCTCCGAGAGGCGCAACCGGAGCGAAGAATCCATGAGACGCAGAATAGCGTCCCTCAAAGCGCGGTCACTGCCCGCCTGAACGATCAGCGCATCCTCGCCATCGTGCAGATACCCCGCAATCCCGCACTGATCCGTCACGATCACGGGCGTTCCGCAAGCCATCGCTTCGGCTGCCACCAATCCGAACGGATCATTGTCCCGCGATGGCAACACGAGCGCGTCGATGGAGCGGTAGAAATTCCCGAGATCGTCGACAGTGTGTACGAACAGGATTCTTTGCTGATCGAGCATCTCAGCGGCGTGAATTTGATTCGCGAGTTGATGCAAATAATTTTCGTCTGGGCCGGTTCCGATGATCGTCAGATCAACTTCCGGAATTTTAGCAACGGCTTGCACCAAAAGGTCGACGCCCTTTTCGGGGCTCAACCTCGCCACACAACCGAGGTGCAATTGTGAATTGTGAGCTGTTGGTTGTGAGTTTTTAGCGCCGGAAAATTTCTCAAG
>CAYJTW010000079.1:0-4243 GCA_964373225.1 uncultured Candidatus Peribacteria bacterium | reverse complement strand
GCGATGGAAATGCCGAGGAAAAAAAGCAAAGTAGTTAGTGAATAGTGGTTAGTGGTTAGTTCATGCATCTTGCGTCTACTAGCCACTAACCACTCACTACTCACCACTGATAAACGACGGACAATCACTCCCACCAACGCCAGATAGAAGAGCAGCCCAACCACCCCTAACTCGACGCCGACCTGGAGGTACCAATTCTCCGGCAGCAGCGCGCAATCGCAGTGATGATCGGTGGGCTGTACCTGCGTTTGCCCGACAAAGACGCAGAGTCTTGGGGAATTCTTCGCCCACGAGGGATCGCTGCCCGGCTCCAGGAACACGCACGGCTCATGGATGCGGTTGGCGGCGGGTCCGGCGGTGCCCAGACCCATCCCCAGCGGATAGCGGATCATCTCGTTGATGGCCTTCAGCGGCCGGACGATGTGCTCGCGCGTGGAGGTTGCGCGGACGAAGATCGACGGCGCGATGAGAGATGCCGCGACTCCGGCGATGGCAAGGATCGAGACGATCCCGATGAGCCCGTCGCGGAACACGCGTCGCGGGACATGCATCCAACCGACGACAGCTGCGATCACAAAGACTCCAATCCACGCAGAACGCGAGAATGTAAGCATCAATGCGACAATGAGACAGGCACCGAGTGTCATCAAGATTCTTGATTCTTGCTTCTTTATTTTTTTTGACTGAAAAATTCTTGTGGCGAGGATGCTTAGGGGAATCAATAACCAAATCCCCAATTGATTTGGGCCGCTGAAGGAACTTTGTATTCGTCGAATACCGCTCCCGCTGATTTGCTGAAACGCCGCGAGCGGACCATCCGGCAGATAGAGCGAATGTGCGTCGGAATAGCCCAGGAAACGGAAGTATCCCTTGGGAGCGAAGAATGTGAGAATCCCATACAGGGCAACAATTCCTCCTATGATCAGGAGCAAGCTTTCTGCCTGCGCTCGGAACCGATCAGACCACGGGACTCTCCGCAGCACCAGAAACGCGACAAGAGGAATGAAATCGTATTTGAATCCGAGCACCAACCCGGTCGTCGTCATCCAGGGACGGTAGAAGAAGAGCGCAATGCCGATGCCAATGAGCGCGAGAATGAGCGCATCAATCAGATCAATCGTGATTTTTTGTCTGCGCAGAATTTCGAGCAGCGCAATGAGTAGAATCACCGCCAGCAAGCCTTCCTTCCAGATCGCAAGCATTTGCATCGGCGCATGGCCGGGCCCGAGCAGGAACTTGGTGCCCACCGTCACGAACAGAGCGTGGAACGGGAGGAGGGCGATCAGGGCCAGTGTGAATGTTTCGCGGAAGCGAGCGAGCATCCGTATGAGTGTACAGGAACGATGCAGGTCAGCGGAGAGCACGTGCTCTCCGCTGACAAAAACAAATCTTCTATAATCGCAGTCTCTCTTCCTCATTCCTGAACACTTCCCCTTCCTTGAGCACCTTCTCAATCACATCAATACACTTCTTGCTGACGTCTTTCCCGTAAATCTTCGGTGCTTTGCGCATTGTTTGATTATCCCAGGCGAACTCGATGGTTTGCTTGATGATGGATTCTTTCACCGGCGGCGCGATGATGTTGCCGCCACATATGATCGACTCACTGCGGTCACTGCCGAACCGCAGCGTGACGCACGGGATGCTCATTGCGTTCATTTCCTCCTGCATCGATCCGGAATCCGTCGCGCAGACGGCCGCTTTGCTCATCGCGGCGACCACATCGACGTATTCGGCCCACACGGGAGAGTAGACGAAGTTCTTGTGCTTCTGTGCAAGCGCGGCGACTTCATTTTTGAGACCAAATCGTTCGAATGCGGCTTCCGTCTGGATCATGGAGATGAGCAGGACCTTCCTCCCGTCTTCGACTAATCCCTTCATCGCGCCGTAAATCGCGCGGAAGCGCCGCTCGCTGAGGCAGTTTTCCCGCCTGTGGATACAGAAACGGACGAAATCTCCGTCTTTGAGGACTGGATGCCGCTCGAAGACTGTGGATTGTTTGATGCGACCCATCGCTTCGGTCGTCGCATCGACGACGGAATTGCCGACTACGAAAATCCGATCATTGGGGAAGCCCTCACTGAGCATGAACTCCCGATCCAATTCGACGGGTGCGAGATGAATGCCCGTCGCGGCTTCCGAACAGCGGGTGTTGAACTGTTCAGGATACGGTTCGAGCGAACCTCTTTCCCAGTTTTCCCTCTTTTGAAGAAAGCGACACCAATCTTCGACTGACTTCTGTCCAAAAATCGTCCCCGTCCCCGAACCCGTCCCCGAATATTTTGGGGTCAGCGTCCGAATCCCCGCCTCCACATGCACCGACGCAAACTGATGGCAGAACCCCGCATTACTCGCCGCCATCGCCGTCGTCGTATCGCCATGCACGTACGGTATGACGACTTTTCCGCGCTTCTTGAGCTCACCGATGACGTATCCCAGCCGCCCGATAATCTGACTGACGACTTCGTACATCGTTCCGCGGACATTGAGATTGAAGTCCGGTTGCACGCCGAACTCCTTGAGCATCCCGCCGCTCAAGTTCTCGTCGTAATGCTGGCCGGTGTGTCCGAGCACGACGCAGTGACCTCTTTTCTGGAGCTCCTTATATAACGGAACCTGCTTGATGATATCCGGCTTGGTCGCGATGAGGATCAGATGGACGTGATGATCCTTGTGCGATCCAATATCATCCAAAAATGTGGCTTTGGTAAAGGAAATTCCATCCATGGAAGCAGGATACATTGTCATTCCATGGAGGAAAACCTAGAATGCAGATCATGGATGAAATTACGATTTTTGTCGGCCCAAAAGATGGAATGGAGGCTCAGCCCACCCAGGAAAAGTTTAACCGGCTGCATGATGAACGCCTGAAACGTGTGGAGGGGCTATTGCAGGACCTGCGATCTGCCGGTCTTCTGAAAGGCCTCGATGCCAAACGCCCGGGCTTCAATACACACATTATGATCAAGGGGAATCGTGATCGCGTCCAAAAAGTGGTAACCGCCGTTGAGGAGTCGCACACCTGGGCGAAGTGCCTGGGTGCTCCTCAGAAGTGACTACTCACACCCTCCCCTCCTTCACGCTCGTTTCGGTCTGCGAGGCACCTTTGGTCACGATTCCGGGAATTTGCCGCACTTCCCTCTTCGTGATGTTTCCCTGTGCGTCGAATGTGTAGATGTACGGCGTGCAGAGACCGACTTCCATCGTCGCGGCGGTTTCGTCATCGAGACCGTCGAGCCATTTGATGATCGGCCGCATGCTGTTGCCGGAGGCCGTGACGAGAACGGTCTTGCCCGCATAGATGAGCGGCAAGATCGTCCAGCGCGTGAACGGCAGTACGCGGTATCCGACGTCTTCAATACTCTCGCCGTTTGGAGGGCGCGTCCTGTAGCTTCGGCGCCAGAGCAGGACTTTCTCCTGACCATACTTTGCCGCCGTCTCCGCCTTGTTGAGCCCCTGAAGATCTCCGTAGTGCCGCTCGTTGAGGGCGCTGTCCGCCGTCACCGGAATATCGCTCTGCCCAAGTTCTTTGAGGAGAATGTCGAGTGTCTTTGCTGCGCGCTGCAGTCGCGACGTATACGCGAAGTCGAAATGAAAATCTTTGAGGTGTTTTGCGGCGGTCACGGCGTCTTTTTCGCCCTGGGGCGTCAGCGGCACGTCGGTCCATCCCGTGAACCGGTTTTCGAGATTCCACTGGGATTGGCCGTGACGGACGAGAATGAGCGTGCCCATGGACCGATTCTAGCAGATGCTGTATAATACAAACAAATACACATGCACCTCGACTTCGCCCTTGTCTCGCGCTTCCGCGCCGTCCACACAATGACGTGGGCGCTCCTGCTGAGCTGCCTCATCGTCGCCGCAGCGGCCACCATCGGCCGCGCGACGGTCAACCTGCGTGGCGCGCTGACCGCGGAGGACGCGAGCCTGGCGGTGATGATCCTTCTGCCGGAAGAGAAGATCAGCGACGTGACAATGATCAAGGCGAGCTCCGATACGCAGGAATTTTTGGCAGAGACGAAGACCGGACCGAAGTTGATCCGCATGAAGAGGGGCGAGACGCAGTGGCGGGTTGAAGAGATGGTCAACCTCCGCGAATAATCATCCACGGAAAGACGACCACCGCCCGCCACATTCTCTTCCATCGTGACGGTTCTTGAATGAATCGCCACAACCATTCGAGTCCGATCTGTTGGATGAAGACGGGGGCACGCTTCCGCACGCCGACGACAAAGTCGAACGT
>CAYJTW010000078.1:3093-4321 GCA_964373225.1 uncultured Candidatus Peribacteria bacterium | reverse complement strand
TGATTGGAGGACGTCTGGGCTATGTACTCTTCTACAAGCCTCAGTACTTCTTCAGTCACCCCGCGCAGATCGTCGCTGTCTGGCAGGGGGGCATGGCGTTTCACGGGGGACTCATCGGCGTCATCCTCGTGCTCTTCTTTTGGAGCCGCGCGAACAAGATCTCTCTGCTCGTTCTCGGAGACATTGTCATTGTTCCCGTTGCGATCGGTCTCGCGCTCGGCAGATTTGGAAACTTCATCAATCAGGAACTCTACGGAACGATCACGTCGCTGCCATGGGGGATGTCGTTCCCCGGCGCAGAGGGGCTGCGCCATCCGATCCAACTCTACGCGGTGGGGAAGGATCTCCTGATCGCCGCGGTCTGCTTCTGGCACCTGCGCATTACGAAGGACAATCTGCGACGCTGGGGATGTACCGGAGCGGCGTTCTTGATTCTCTACGGCGTCGCGCGGTTCCTGCTCGAATACATCCGCGAGCAGCAGTATCCGCTCACGGAGATTGCGGGGATCGCACTCACGCGGGGGCAATTGTTGACGCTTCCTCTGCTCATTACCGGACTGACGATCTGTGTGGTCAATAGACTGAGAAAGTGACTAGAATAAGAGGAAAAAATTGATCAAATATTATGTACAAGATCGAGCTGTTGATTCTCCAGAATCGCCCGCAGAAAGCTCTTTCGGTGGATCGTGCACGATCCATGCTCTTTGATCATCGCGAGGTGCTGCGGAGCCCCGTACCCTTTGTGATGCTCAAAACCGAAGAGAGGGAATTCTTTCGCGTACTCTCTCATTAGCCCATCGCGGAACACTTTCGCGACAATGGATGCTGCGGCAATGGTGGGTTCAGATTGATCACCCCGGATGATCGATTGGTGAGGAAGCGGGAAGTGAAAACGGTCACGGCCGTCGACGAGGAGTGAATCGATATGGGTCTTTGAACGCAAGTCTTCGAGCGCGAGGAGCATTGCCTGATTGGTCGCATACAGGATCCCCCGTTTATCAATCACGAACGCGCTCACGACTCCCACGCCGAATGTGCAGTTGCAAGAGATCCACGCCGACGAGATTTCCCGTTCCTCGGGACTCAGGAGTTTGCTGTCGGCGATGAGAACATCTTGTCCAGTTTTCTTTTTGAAACGTCGCGTTTCACCCTGAGCTTGTCGAAGGGTGAACGGCGACCAGCAGGGAAATGATCTTCTGCGACGGAAGAGGGGAGCGGTGATCACACA
>CAYJTW010000078.1:0-2993 GCA_964373225.1 uncultured Candidatus Peribacteria bacterium | reverse complement strand
CCCTCGCGGCGGTCGAAGATCTTGTGTGCCTCAATGGTGCTCTGATCAATCCCTGCCCATACTTCATCAATCACTTTGTGCGGATCTTCTGTGACCGTTTCATCTTCACTGACGACAACCACATCTGCCAACTCACTCACGATTTTGCCGATCATTGGGCGTTTCTCCGGCATTCTGTTGCCACAGCTTCCCGTCAATACGAGCAGACGTTGGCCCGGTGCAAGGGACGCTCGTATCGAAGAGAGCGTTTTTTGGTATGCGGCAGGGCTCACCGTGAAATCTACGTACACGGAGAATGGTTGTCCTTCATCGATCTTCTCCATCCGGCCGAGGACGCCAGGGAAGTCTGTGAGCGCCTTCAGCGCATGTTCGATGGTAACTCCTGCAGAGACCGCACATCCGATCGCGCAGAGTGCGTTCTCGGTGTTGTGCGTCCCGGGAATGCTTAGCGCAAGATCATGCTGCGATTCTCTCTGTGTATGATCGTTGCGTTGTCTGTAGAGAATTGTGGCGGTCACGTTTGCGGACGTGCCCCTGATGTTCTGCGCTCGAAGATCGGCATCCTGTTGATTGCCTGCCGAGAATGTCATGGTCTTGGCTGATGGAATTTGCCTATAGGAAGGAAATGTTTCGTCATCACGATTGAGAACTTTCGTTCCTGTTCCTCCGAGCATCGCAAAGAGGATGCCCTTGTCCGTGCGGTACTGCTCCATTGTTCCATGGTAATCGAGGTGCTCCAGTGAGGTATTGGTGACAGCGGCGATAGACGGCCAGAGGAAATCACAGCGGTGCTGCACGAGCCCGTGTGAGGAGACTTCCACAACCACATGCGTACAGCCATCGCTGACGCACCGTTGCAGGAAGCTCTGCAACGCGAACGGCGACAAGGATGTCTTATGCGTGGGATTCTCCCATGTGTTGCCGTGCATCCGGAAAAAACTTGTGGACACGGCGCCGACAGCAATCCCCGCAGAGTGCAGAATATGAGCGGTCATCGCGACCGTTGTCGTTTTGCCATCTGTACCCGTGATGGCGATCACGATGAGTCTGCGGGCGGGAAAACCGTAGCGCAGTGCGGCGGCGAATGCCTTCAGCCAATGCCATCCAAGGCGAAGCGGATGACGGTCCGGCAGGAGTCTCCTGATGCGTCCGGGGATGCTCATGAACCCAGTATATCGCGGGCTTTCGCAATATCCTCGTGCATTTGCTTCGTCAGCGCCTCTGCGGACGGGAACTTTTCAATACCACGCAGAAACGCTACGACTTCCAGTGTTACGGACGCGGGTGACGTCGGCATCTCTCTATCAATCACATGCGCTTCGCAGCTTCGCGTATCCCCAAAGGTCGGCCGTGGACCATAGTGAATCGTCGCAGGATACTGCCTCTGATCCACGATGACCCGACCCGCGAACAGTCCATCAGAGAGTTCACGCGGAACGTCCCGCAGATCCAGGTTCAGCGTCGGGACGCCGAGCGTCCTGCCCCGCGACCGTCCGCAGATCACCCGGGCCGTGAAACGCAGGGGGAGGATCGATGGATTCATGCGGCAAGGCTAGCGCCGGGCCGGGTGTGGGGGAAGGCTGGTATCCCGTCCGCATCCTTGCAGGCATGGGAATCCAGGGAATGCTGCGGATGGCCGCGCCGGTCCATGCGAGAGTTTCCCGGGCGGTTCCGCGCGCAAGATCGTTGACGACTCCTGCAACCGGACGTACGAGGACATTGAACGGAAACAGGAATGACTGCTTTGCGGTTTCCACCAGGCCGTGCGTCAGTTTGTTCATTCCGGAGTCCACGATTCCGTGGCCCGGCGTCTGCGACATCACGTTCCAGACCGCTCTGCCACTGCGCAGGGCTTCACCGGGAACGTCGGGAATTCGGTTGGGTGACATACCCGTCCAGAATACACCTCGGCGCTGTGCATTACCCTCACCCGCCCTACGGGCACCCTCTCCCTCTGCGGAGGGAGAGGGGAAAAGGGAGGAGATTTTTATCTGGCCTGCGCTGAAAAGCTCCTGCTGTATTTGTCCAGTTGATCGGCGAGCGTTTTGGCGTCGGGCGAAATCTTGCGCGCCTGGGCGGCCAGTGTCGAAGCGTCTGCCGACAGTTTGAGGACGGCATTGCGGTCGCCGCCGAGCGCTGCGCGGTACGCGCGCGTGAGTGCGCGATATCCTTCGGCGATCTTCACGGCCACCTTCACCACTGCGACATCCGGTTCAGTGAGGAGCGCTCCTCGCGCGATGAGGATGGCCCGGGCCGAGGCGTATTCGGCTTCCGTGACATTCTGGGCGGCGAGGTGGGTGATGACTTTTTCGACGTCTTCCCGCGTGAGCGTCAGCAAGTCCTGTGTTCTCTCTCCGGCTTTGTAGAGAGTGAAGCGGTAGAGAATCACCGCAACGTCTCCGCGAGTGAGTTCACGATTGGGACCGAAGATGCCTGCGTCGGAGACTTCGGTCGTTGCCGTTGCTACCGCGTAGCGCACATGCGTGTAGTACCAGGCGGCGGTCTCCGTCACATCCGATGACAGCGGCAGTTTGATGTCGCTGAATGCCTTTGCGTCGATGCCGTTGCTCACAAACAGCATCTTCAAAAATTCCGCCTTGGTCACGGCGCGTGATGGAGAGAATGCGGTTGTTTTCGGCGGGCCGTCAATCACGTGCTTTCCGAGCGCCCAGGTGATTGCCGGCAGGTACCAGGCGTTATCGGGGACGTCGGTGAAGTCCGTGCTCTTGAGGATTACCGTCTTGGTTTCGGGTATGAACTGCGATGCGATGACCTTCAATGCCTCCGCACGATTCACCTTTTTGTCGGGCTTGAACGTGCCATCGCTGTATCCCAAGAGGGTATCGCGGTCGCTCAAATAGACGATGGCATCGTGGGCGAAGTGATCCGTGGGGACATCGGAAAACGTCGCGGCGGATGCGATCGAGGGAATGCAGAGAGACGCGACCGTCAGTACCGTCAGGACGCCCGAAAGAAGCCGGAGGAGGGGATGG
>CAYJTW010000077.1:1364-4333 GCA_964373225.1 uncultured Candidatus Peribacteria bacterium | reverse complement strand
TCGATGACGGTACCAAAACGCTCCGGTCCTACTCACGGCCGGTGGATCTCTCGCGCTTCGATCGGCGGGGATGGATGACGGATGAAGAAGACATCGAGTATGTCCCCGAATACATTGATGATGTCCGGCATTTTGCGATTCTCACGCGAGCACAGATCGCGGGGTTGAGGAAAGCGGATCGTATTGAGCGGAAGATGGGGAAAATCAGGGAGTGGCAGAGATAACCTGTATGCAGTCCCCGAATACTTGTATATTTCTTAAAATATTGTATAATATGCATACACACACACCCACATGCGCATCCAGCAGGCACTGTTGCCACTTCAGCTCACGGCCATGATCAGTATCGCCTTCACGGTGATTCTCGTCATCGGAGAGTCACCGTTGCGCGCGGATGCGGCGCCGGGAACCGTCGCGCTTCGAGCGTCTGACGTCCAAAAAAGTTCCGAGACGTCTTCCCCCGAGAAAGGACGTGACACCCGCAGTGCTCTGCGTCTGCAGAAGAGAATCCAGCAGCGTCTTGGCTTCACACTCGCACTCGAGCAGGCACTCCAGGGACTGCGGGGGCAGCGCAGGCTGTTGTCGCGAACGGTCACGGTGACGTTTACCACCGACGATGGAGTGGCGATTGCGCCCATCATCGCTTCCGTTGACCGCTTCCCGTTCTGGATGACGGTCGAGGTCAGCCCTCTGGGCATGCACTCGTCTCTCGCGGTTCCTGCTCTGGAATCTGCGCTGAGGGAAACTCTTCCGGACGGGATCAGAATCCCCGAACATGCACGGCTGCTCAGGACGGCTCTGGAGGGAAAAGTGGAGAAGGCCCAGACCGACAGTGTCGCCAAGCCGGGATACGACTTTGATCCTGCAGCTGCCGCACAGCAGATCAGCGATGCACTGGTCGAAGATCACCCCGAGGTCGAGATGCAGCTCAAGACCGTCGCGGGGCGAATCGACAACGCAAGCGGTCAAGACGTAGGTGATCTCACACTGCTCGCAACGGGCAAATCGAATTTCGAGGGATCGGGCCTCGGCAGAAAATCGAACATCCGAAAAGGCCTTGCACAACATTTGCAGAATTCCGTCGTACCGGCGGGAGCCGAGTTCTCCTTTAATAGCGTTCTTGCAGGAGTCCCGATCTCCGACTGGGAAATGGCATTGGGGATTTTTGAAGGAGGGAATCTCCGTCCCGTTGCGGGTGGCGGCCTCTGCCAGGTCGCGACGACGCTGTACCGGGCCATTCTGAATGCCGGTTTTCCCGTCTTGAAGCGTGCGAACCACAGTCTCTTCGTACCGTATTACGAGAAGTACGGCGTCGGCATCGATGCGACAATTTTTCCGGGCCTGCAGGATCTCACATTCCTGAATAACACCGGTCACCCATTGCTGATCCAGGCCTATACGGAAGGCGATGAGGCGCGTGTGATGATCTACGGCACTCCCGACGGCAGGGTCGCCACACTCAGCGGTCCGTACTTCTCGAAAAATGCGCCCGGGACATTTACCGTGAACGGCAGGAAACTCACGAGCAACGAAATCGGTTGGGAGCAGCAGATCACGTTCGCCGACGGCAGGATCGAAACACACCCCGTCGTGTCCCGCTACAAATCCATTCCCCGGAGCGTTGTGAACAAATACCTGCACGCGGCAGCGGGGGAAAGCGGCGGGATCTGATCCTTCGCGGAGCTTGTCGTGAGCGAAGCGAATGAGTCAGGAAGACATAACGTGCACGTCACACTGTAGGTAGACGAATTAGTCAAATGAGATTGTATGAAGGCACAGTGTCGTTCTGTATCATGCTGCGGTGCGTTGTTGTGCGTCGCTCTTATTTCCTTTCTGACCATCCCATGAATTCCCCTTTTGACTCTACCGGGTCGACACAGACACCCGTATGGACCGGCTTTCTCGTCGGTCTGCTCGCGGGTCTCGCGATTTCGTCACTCCTGATCGGTCTCGTCCTCGGCGCCACGCTGGCCGGCGGCCTCAACGGTATTTCTGCTGGAGGCTCCCCGACTGTGGCAAACCAGCCCCCGGCCGCTCCAACGACTCCCCCTCCCGCGCCGAATGCGCCATCCAGGGCGCCGGCGCCGGTCACCGCGCGTGACCACGTCCGCGGCAATCCGAAAGCCAACGTCACCGTGATTGAGTACTCGGACTTCGAATGCCCCTTCTGCAAGCGGCACGCGCCGACGATGGCGCAGCTCTCGACGCTCTACAAGGATGACGTGAACGTCGTGTTCCGGCACTTCCCGCTCAGCTTCCACCAGAACGCGATGAAGGAAGCCGAAGCATCGGAATGCGTTGCGGAGCTGGGTGGCAACGATGCCTTCTGGAAATTCCATGATGCGATCTTCGAGCGAACGACAGCGGGTGGAACCGGTTTCGCCCTCGAGAAGCTCGGACCGCTCGCAAAGGAATCCGGCGTCAACGAGGCGAAGTTCAAGCAATGCCTGGATAGCGGCAAGTACACGAAGTACGTGCAGGATCAGATGCAGGAGGGCATCGATGCCGGCGTGCAGGGCACGCCGGGAAACTTCATCGTCGATAATGACACGAAGGAGTCGAGGAGTATCTCCGGCGCCGTCCCGGTCACGGCGTTCCAGTCGGCAATCGACGCGATACTGAAGAAACCCTGATTTTCCATCAATGAAACGTTTTTCTCTCCTCAGCGGCATCGCCATTACACTGCTCCTCAGCGCCTGTACGCCCGCAGTGCCGCCGCAGGAGAACGTTGCGACGCAGTCCTCGTCCTCCGCCGCCCAGCCGCGCATGGCGATGGCCGAGGGAACGGTGCGGAAAGCGGGCATCGGCATCTTTATGCAGGGAACGCACCTACTCGTCACCGATACCGGCGAGGAACTCCTCCTCAGCAGCGCGACCGTGCAGCTGGATGACTACGTCGATGGGCGTGTTCGCGTCTCCGGGAAAATCACCCCGACAGTCGAGCATGGTTCGACTTCGCTCACCACAGG
>CAYJTW010000077.1:0-1264 GCA_964373225.1 uncultured Candidatus Peribacteria bacterium | reverse complement strand
CCCGCATCAAGCCCGGCCAGACCGGTGATTTCTTCCGCCGCCCCCTCCCCCGTCAGGCCCACGATCTCCTCCGCCCCGGCCGCATCATCTGCCGCCCGCCCGCCCGACGCATCGTCGAGCGTGATGGGAACAACCGTCGATGCGAACGTGTCGGTGAAAGCCATGGCGAAAGCCCAGGTCGATGCGGCGAACTTCAAGCAGACGTACTGCTCGTCGCATATCGGCTTCTGCATGCCATACCACCGCAATTGGTACTTTCAGTCGTTCGGGGCAAACGTGTCCCCGTACCTGTGGCACGTCGAATTTTCCAGTCAGTCTGTCGAGGAACCCGGCCAGGGCAGTATCGTCGTTAATCTTGTAGCGGGCGCACTCGAAGGATCCGAAGGAGCAGCAGTGCAGCAGGGGGACTTCGTGGTTGCCAGCCGCCAGTGGACGGGCAACCGGCACTTCGAAGTGAGCGGACCGAAGGAACTTCGGGCGGCGGTGGAGTTCATGGCGAACGGATTGGTGGTGTATGAGCAGCCGCAGCAGTAAAATCCGGTCATGGAACAAGAATATCATCCCCTCCTCGATACCCTGCGCCTCTACGCCGGCTGGCTTCTCGCGTGCCTCTCCGTCATCTACGTCTTCGGGTCTTATCAGGAACTGCGGCACCTCCCTTTCGATATTCCCATCGCACGGGAATGGGTCGAGTCGTCATTGATTCTCCATGTGACGGCCACGACGTTCCTATTTCTGATGCTGAGCAGCATCCATCAAGCGGTTAGGAGAGGGACGTGGAAGGGCATCGCGCTCGCGATTTTCGGGTTTCTCTTGTTGATTGTTTTTCGAGTGAACACGTAATGGGGCTCGGATAGGGCGCAGCATGCTGCGCCCCTACGCATCGATGCGAATCTTGTAGGGGCGTTGCATGCAACGCCCCTACCCGACGGACATTCTAAAAGCCCGCTGTTCGCAACGGGCTACTCGGAATGACATTGTCTGCTTACAAACCCAACTGTTTTCGTATGTCGTCCGCGGCGGCCTGTTCCTGCTGCTTGGCATCCTTCTGCACCATGAAGGACTGCAGATCCTTCCAGTCTTCGGAGTGCTTCTGCTCGAGCTTCATCAGCTGCAGGAGGTGCTTGGGGGAAAGATCGCTGAACTTGCGCTTCTCGTCATCGAGAATCTTCTGGAGCTCGTCGATCTGGAACTGTGAGAGCTTGGGAATCGCCTGGATGATGCGCCACTTCTCGTCGCGGGTCAGCGAGATGCTGCCGCGCAG
>CAYJTW010000076.1:1953-4347 GCA_964373225.1 uncultured Candidatus Peribacteria bacterium | reverse complement strand
ATGACGGGAGAGGGGTTTAGGATTCCGGAAGAAGAAGATGTGATCGGGAGGATCGAGAGGAATCTACGGTTGTATGTGGCCTAATTTTTCAGAGTGGAAATATCCAACGTTCCCGCGTTCCAGACGGTCATCGTAAACGTCGCGGGCACCTCCAGGGCGTACTTCGCCGGGGCCGCCGAGGGATAGGTGGGGCAGACGTCCTCGTCCGGCCAACACGGTTTCATCGCCGTGTACGAAACAAGATTCCCGGCCGCGTCGAAGAAGAGAATATCGAGCGGAATCTGAGTATTTTTCATCCAGAAATTCAATAGTTGTTCGGCGTCGAAAATGAAAAGCATGCCCGAATTGATATCCAAGTTATTGCGGAACATGAGTCCGCGCGAGCGTTCTTGGTCCGTCTCAGCGATCTCGGCGTGGATGATCATCTTCTGTCCGTACGGATCAACCAGCGTGACGTCCTGCTTCCGGAACTCCATCGCGCCCGGCGACGTGGAGGAGGATGAATGGGCCGGCATAAAGGTCGGGGAAAGAGATGAAGGCGTGCAGGCAACGAGAATCAGAAACGCGCTGCCGATACAGAGTCGACATACTTTCTTCATGCTTTTCGAAGAGCATCAATCGCCGCTTTCCTATCCTGCGCATTGAATATATAGCTCGCCGCTACCAGATTATCCGCTCCCGCCTTGACACACTCCTTTGCGGTCATCGGATCGATTCCCCCGTCCATCTGGATCATCAGTTCAGGATGCGCCTTTCGCAGCACGGTGACCTTCTCCAGCACTTCGGGAATGAACGACTGGCCGCTGAAGCCCGGATGCACCGACATCACGAGCACGAGATCAACAGCACCGATGATGTCATCGATTGCGCTCACAGGAGTCCCCGGATTGATCGCGATGCCAGCGCCGGCACCGCCTTTGCGAATATGGCTGATGATCTCCTCCCGGTCCGCCGTATCGGTGACTGCCTCGGCATGGAACGTGATGTGCCTTGCACCGACGGCCAAGAACTCTTTCAGGCGCTCCAAGGGGTTGCTCACCATCAAATGGATATCGAGCGGGAGTGTTGTTTTGAGATTCTTGAGGACAGGCGCACCGAAGCTGAGGTTCGGGACAAAGTGCCCGTCCATCACGTCCACCTGCAGCCAGTCTGCAGTGGAAACCGAATCGACTTCGTCCTGAAGGTGCGCGAGATTGCAGGAGAGGATGGAGGGAGTGATGAGGAGCGTTCTCTGCGTCATGACCACAGTGTACTCCGTTGCGAATATAGGAAAATGGAGTAGTTTCTAAGGTGAATGCGCTCGCCCGAATTACAACTTCTGACGAAAGAAAACATCGCAACGCATCCGCGGGCGCAGCAATTGCGCAGCGAAATCACCAAAAGACTGGACGCGCTTCTCTCGCAAGAAAATGTCCGGGACAAGGAGTTTTTCGATGTGAAAAATCTCTATACGGAGGAAATTGCCGCAGTGGAAGCTTGGTGTCTCTCGTACGTACATCAGACTCGTAAGAAGCTGATCGGAAAATTGAAACTCTTCGTTATCGTAACAAATCCGTTATCCGCTTCTGAGAGGAGGCGTTACACGAAACTTCCGGTACTGACAGATACACCGGCAAAAAAGCCGACGCTATCACCTGTACCGCTACAGCGTATCGTAAAACCCAATTCATAGGTTACGGCTCAAGATCCCCCACCCTCCCCGCGTGCCTCCCTCCTTCAAATTCCGTCGTGAGGAATGCGTCGACCATCTTTTTCGCGAGCTCCGGATCAAGCAGGCGTCCGCCCAGGCTGAGGACGTTGGCGTCGTTGTGCTGCCGACTACGTTCCGCGTCTTCGACCGTACAGCACCGCGCCGCGCGGATGCCGCGGACTTTGTTGGCGGCAATGGATTCTCCAATGCCGCTGCCGCCGAAGACGATGCCGGGGCAGCCCTGTTCAAGAACGACTGCGCAGGCCTTGCGGATGTACGGCGGATAATCGACGGGCTCTTCGGAGAACGTTCCTTCGTCGATCACGTCGATTCCTTGATCAAGAAGATGCTTCTTGATGATCTTCTTGAGCTTGTAACCGGCGTGATCGGTGCCGAGGGCGACGCGGGGAGTCTTCTTCATGCCCGTCATGCTACTCTACGGGGCACATGGACCGGAAGATCTTGATCGCCGCCAACTGGAAGATGAATCCCCCGCCCGCAGGATTCGATTCTGCAGACTCACCCTACCGTGCCGAGAGTGGCGTGGACGTGATCGTCCTGCCGACGTTCGTTGACCTCCACGCAGCGGTTGCAGCGAAATTGATTGTGGGAAGCCAGGGCGGGCGGGCGGAACCTGCGGGAGCATTCACGGGAGATGTGAGCATTCGTCAGCTGAAGACGATTGGATGTCGTTACGTCCTGTG
>CAYJTW010000076.1:0-1853 GCA_964373225.1 uncultured Candidatus Peribacteria bacterium | reverse complement strand
TCGATGAATGCGGCAAATGCGGAAGAACTGCTGAAGCAGCCGGATATCGATGGCGGATTGATTGGCGGGGCATCGCTGAAAGTGGAGGATTTTAGGAAGATTGTGGAAATCGCCGAACGATTGTCCGTCGAAGAACAATGACAGAATATTCGCCATGTAGGGGCGTTGCATGCAACGCCCCTACAGATTCATCTTTATTCGTAGAGCGCAGCATGCTGCGCACCGGCGGAGCGACGGATCACGCCCGCACCCACTGACCTCCTCCTAAATTCCTCACGGCTCCATTGAGCTCCAGTACCGTGAGCACCGCACCGACCATCCCCGATGGCAGCCCGCTCTTCTCCACCAGAGCATCCACAGGTTGCGGCATCGTGCTCAGAACGTTCAGTAATTTTTCTTCTTCCGCATTCTGCGCGATGTACTGAATGCGATCAGGATCAAGTTCCGGGACAATGACGCCGAGTTCGGTCAGCACATCGCGGGGGGATGCACAGAGCTGCGCCTGATTCTTTTTGATGAGCGCATGGCAACCGACAAAGTTTTGATCGAACATCTGCCCGGGCACAGCAAAGACTTCGCGGCCGTAATCGAACGCGAGCTTGGCGGTGATGAGAGCTCCACTGCTCTCCGGCGCTTCCAAAATGACCGTCGCAAGGCTGAGTCCCGCGATGATGCGGTTACGCAGAGGAAATGTGAACATATCGGCGTTCATGCCGAGCGGAAATTCGCTGAGGATTACTCCCCCAGCGGCGATGATCCGGTCCGCGAGGATTTTTGACTGTGAAGACACCGTGAGCAACCCCTGACCGAGCACGGCGACGGTCTTTCCCTTCTCCTGGAGCGTTTCCTCGGCAACGAGGGAATCGATGCCCCGGGCAAGCCCGCTGACAGTCATGATTTGCGCTTGCACGAGGGCTCTTGTGAATTCCTGGGCAACCCGTTTGCCATACCCGCTCATCTTCCGTGTCCCCACGAGCCCCACGCTCGGGCGGTTGAGGATGCTGAGGTCACCCTGCGCATAGAGGAACACCGGAGCATCGGGAATATCGGCCAGTCGCTCGGGATATTGGTCATCTCCGAATGTGATGATGGTGGCATTTGCAGAATCCAAGAGCTTTTCCTCCTGCTCCGGATCGCATTTGGCCATCCGTTCCATTGCATTGCTGATGGATTGTTCCCGGCAGCCGAGCCCCCGCAGAATCTCGCTATCCACATGCTTTGCTGCCTCTTCGAGGCTCCCGAAGACTTTGAGCAGCGCGTCGAGGCGCTCACGGTTGAGGATTTGAATACAGGACCAGAGGAGGGCTGCGCGAGTGGCGGAGGAGGTGGGCATGGCCTCACGCTACCGGCCCTACGAAGCGTGTGAAGAGGGTACGGAAAAGATTCTTTGTCGATGCCTGAGTTTTTCTCTTAGAGAAGACCTCTTTCCGGTTCCACGGGGTCGTGGAACATCCGTGGAAATCGCGACCCGAAAGGCCTGAAGATCTTGTCTCGTAGAGGAAAATCACGCATGCTCCCTCGGCCATCCCTGCCGAGGGCGCGGGGCACGCGAGGGGCGCCGGAGCGGCGCGGGAGTGCAACGGTTTGGGGAAACGGTGGGCGGCGGGGGGAACGCGGGGCGCGGGAGAGGGGTCGAGCGCCTCGCGGCGTTGTTCTGCGTCAGCAATGGGTGAAACATTGGGCATTGCTGCACCTTATTCTATTTCGATTTCAAAACGCCAATAATTTTGTAGGGTGCGTCTCTCGCGCCAATGATTATGGTGCGTGAGACGCACCCTACGATTCTACTATTGATTTAGAAATGGAATTAGCTTTAAACATCCCTGCCGATTGCCGAACTGATATGGTCTATT
>CAYJTW010000075.1:0-4659 GCA_964373225.1 uncultured Candidatus Peribacteria bacterium | reverse complement strand
TCATCGCCCTGCGCGCAGTACGTCGCCGCTTTCGCTCCCGGCAGCCACCGCAGCGAGATACCGTCTTTCGCCGCAGGATCGTAGCGGTCACTGGCTTTGAGCTTCTGCAATTGCTTGGGATCGGTGACAAGATTTCCGCGCTGTATTGCGGCTGTTGACTGATCGTACTGCTGCTGTGTGAAGAGTGCTTCGGCCGTGTGCTTATCGGTCATCACGATCACCGGCGTCTGGAATTTTTCGGCGATGTTGAATGCCTCGGGCATCAGATCGAAACAATCCTGTGCATCACTGACGGAGAGCACGCAGCGTGCAAACTCGCCGTGCGCGGAACCGATCGCAAGCAGCAGATCTCCCTGTGCCGTCCACGTGGGGAGGCCGGTGGCGGGACCCGGCCGCTGCGCGAGGATGAACACCGACGGATTTTCGATGATGCCGTTGAGGGAGAGCGTCTCGGTCATCAAGTCGAACCCTCCGCCGGAAGTCCCCGTTGCCGCGCGCGTGCCCATGTACATCGCGCCACTCATCATCTGCGCAGCGGTAATCTCATCCTCCGCTTGTTTGACGACCATGCCCGTCCGGTTCTGCTGCTCGGCGATGAAGGTGAGCAGCGGCGACGACGGCGTCATCGGGTAGCCGGCGTAGAAGCGGCAGCCGCCATGGATAAGCCCGAGTCCCATTGCGACGCTGCCCGTGAGGAGCATCTGATTTTTCCATTGGGGATCGGGCGACGGCAACGTAGGGGCGATTCGCGAATCGCCCCTACAGGCCGATTCCGTGAACGCGAACCCCTCTTCAATCGCGCGGAAATTCATCTGCACCAATTCTTCGCCCTTGTGTCCAAACTGCTCTCGCACCAGCTCCTTGAGACCGTCACTGCCGCGCCCAAGCAGTGACCACACCACCGACGTGATGAGGACGTTGCCCAACATCGGCTTCGCCTTGAGCTTTTTGAGGATGTCTTCGGTGGGTAACTCAAGCACGGTGATCTTCTTTTTCCGGAGTGACACCTCAATGTCTTCGGGGAATGACCACTGCGGCGTCTGGTGGATGATGATGCCTCCTTCTTTCACTTCGTGTGCGTTTTTCTCAAGTCCGTGGTGATTGAACGTGACGAGAATGTTCACGAGCGTCTCCGAACTCTCGATTTTTTCACGACTGACGTCCAGCTGGTAACTGGAATGTCCGCCTTTGATCAGCGACATGTACTCGCGATAGCCGAACACGCAGTACCCCGCGCGCTTGAGTCCCTTCGCGCAGATCTCTCCTACAGAGTTCACACCCTGACCTTGCGCCCCCGTGATTTTAATAGCGATTCTGGTCATGATTGCAAGGAAAACAGAATGCGCAAGGTCATGGTGAGCCGAGTCGAACCATGCGCGCCGACGATTTTAAGTGAGACTCGAGTCATGAATACGAATTAACGAGTTAACGAGTTAACGAGCTGTGTCGCCCATTCTTTTATTTTCTTTTCCTGCCCGTATGGTTCATTGATTATTTTCAGCGTCTGCGTCAATAACGTGCCGCCGTGATTCTTCACATATTCTTCCATATGGACAGATGCGTTGGCGGTGTATCGGTACCGATCGTCTCCTAGAGCAATGAGAGCGACATTCTTTCCATGGAGTGCGGCATCTTTTGCCCGATCCGTGAGGAATGCATGCATGTGCGGGTTGAGCTGCCCTTCCGGTCCGCCGGTATTCCACGTCCCTGAGGCCAAAAGCAGCACATCTCCTTTGGAGAAATCCGCGACCGTGGCGAGTTCAACTCTGCAGGAAGAGACATCAACGCCACCTGCCTTTAGGGTATCTGTGATGACACCGACGACGTATTCGGTATGGCCGCTCGTTGATGCGTAGAGGATATGGAAAGATGACACCCGCAAATTGTACCTGCGGTTGCGGTGAAAGCGGAAAATTGACAGAGGAACAATTCGATGTCTCATGATCTCTCTCATCCTCGTCAAAAAGCGGTTTTTCAGCTATAATGAAAGGATTTCCTGAACACACACGCATGTCGGACGAAACCAACACTCCATCGCTGCAGCCCCAGCCTCAGCCTCCCGATCCGAACCGGTCGCCGGAGGCGACCGACAGACCCGGCGAAACCGGAAATAAAGAGAGTGAGAACCTCTTCAAGCAAGGCAGGCAAAATCTGGAGCAGGCCCGTAAGACCGGAGATCTGGGTGCGGCCCTGATGGGCATAGCATTACTGTTGGGAGCAATCTTCGCGCTCCGTCGCCAGCGGCGGGAAACCGCAAACAGCACGCAACAGATGCTCGCGGAAACCGGCGGCTTCGATCCGCGGATAGTCGATGATCCCGAAGCGACGCTGAAGGAGATCGATACTCAGCACAAAACAAGCGCCGGGCGGGGAAAAGATCTGCAGGACACGATTGCGAAACTGGAAACCGATCTTAAGGCGCAGGCCAATGCGGGATCGACCGTCGCGCTGCAACTGCGGCGGGACATCGAGAACGCGCAGCAGGAGGCAGGGAAAATTTCCGGCGAAGGCGCCCAGTTTAGTGCGCGTATCGCGCGCCTGAAGATCGAACAGGGACGGCGTCAGACGATCGTGCAGGCCGCGAACAAAAGCCTGAATGATACGTCGCCGGCCCGGAGCCTGACGCTCCAGGGAAACCGATTGACGATCGACTTCCGCGATCCCATTACGGGGGACCAGAACGAGCGGCTGGAGAAAATCCGCAAGCAATTTGGAGGATACGGCGTGACGATTTCCGCAACTCAGGAAAATCCGCAGACCGTCACCCTCACCGTTCCCGCCGAATTCTGGTCGGAGTGGACCTCTGGCCTCGCAAGTACGGGGCGTGGGGCGCGGATGGCGATTTTCGCGTTTTTGAGCGGAGGAGGAACGGAGACGCAGACGAAGCAGGCGGAAGTAAAGACCAAAGAAGGTGAAACGAAAGACAAGGAGAATCAGGTGAAGACGAAGGAGAGTGACGCGAAGGAAAAGGAACGACAGGCCAAAGAGAAGGAGAATGCCATGAAGGAGAATGCCGAGAGGGAGACCCGAGTGGAACTCCTAGGTACCTATCTGGAAAATCGTCTGGAGAGATTGGAGATTCGTACAACGGGCGAGATCTTCTTCCGTGCAACGGAAGTGGTGAACGAAGGACGACAGTTCGTTCACATACGCATACTCGCCGCACCGACGCCGACTCTGCAGTGGGCAACGACTCTTGGGGGCGCAACCAATTGGCGCTCTGTTACGGACACGACAGGATTACCCCCATCGTTTACTACGCTCATAGCTCAACTGAGTGGACTGCTGGGGCAAAGCAATGACAGCGTGCGAAAAACACTGGAAGCGGAACGAACACATGCCGAACGAAAAGACAGAGGTCGCGATTACCTGGTGAGCACGCGCGGGGCCGTCATGCTGCGCAACAGTCGCAACGAGGAAATTTTCCAGGTATCACGAACGGATCTGCACCATATTGCGGACATATACTTCCGTTACGACACACAACTCGGGCAGTGGCGATGGAGCAAGAACATCGATGAGAGTCCCGGAAAAGCATTGAATGACCAGAGCATCACGGAAACCTACCGGTACGCCATGGTGGACTTGATTGCTGTGACGCGCGAGTTGGAGGCATATAACGGCGATGTGCAAGCAGTACGAAAAACTGCCGAACAAAACTTTATTCTTGCGCAGCGCAGCCAATTGGGCGAGGTGCAGTTGCGTGCTGTGGGAGCCAAACCCCTACTGAATCGTCCTGACGTGTACGAATTCAAGGCTGGAACGAGAACGGTGTACTTCCGGTATCTCGCCGGCGGTATGGGATGGATGTGGAGCGGAGATAAGAACGCGTACACGCCTCCACCGGAAGGCATCGCAGAACAGAATCCCAATCGCTACTGGTCGTCGCTCCGCAGGACGTACCTGCCGCGAGCGGGCCAGCCGCTGGGGGCAAATGAGCAGGAATGCAATCGTGTTGCCGGACTGCTCCAGAGAATCAACGAAGGCGATGCGGCAACTCTCCGCGCTCCCGAAATGCAAGCCATGCAGGATCGTGACAATCGCATACGCGGCGTTGATTTGTACCTGCAAAATGCGTCCGCAGGATTGCTCGAGAATGAGCAGCACTCCTACAAGCTCACACGCGGAGTTCCGCCGAACGCCATCACGGTGTACGTATTTCTGACGCATCCCAATACATCTGGCACGCGAATCTGGCAATGGACACGTGAACGCGGCATTGCCGCTACACGGGAAGGAGGCACGGCTCTGACAATGTCGCTGACAATCGCAACCGCCACACCCGGGCAGTCGGCAATTGTCGATGAATTGAATTTGGTTCTCACGCAGATACGAGGGGTGCAGGAAGGCAGCGTCGTCTTTGCGCAACAGTTCCATAGGCGTCAGGACCAGTTGCAGCGCGGTGAAGCGGCTCGAGATGTCGCACATCGACAATACATGCAGACGTTCTTGTGGATGTTATACCGTAGAGGGGCACGCTTTGAGATTCCGGTACATGATCAGGCAGCGCGCGAACAAACAAACGCCATTGCGGACACGCGGTACTACGCTATGACTGGTGCCACCACCGGCGTCCCGCCCCTCCGCACAAGCGCGATGGGTGCAGAACTGGCGATCAACGCACTGTCCATTCAACGCGAGCAAGTGGGATTCTACGTC
>CAYJTW010000074.1:3324-4762 GCA_964373225.1 uncultured Candidatus Peribacteria bacterium | reverse complement strand
ATCAATGCCGGCGGCACCACCGTGATCATCGCCACTCACGACGATACCCTCGTCGATCTGCTCCATACCCGCGTGATCCATCTGGAGAAAGGACGCGTGACGCGCGATAGCGTCGGTGGATACAAGAAAGCCCCGGCCGCGGTAACGGAGCAGAATGATCCGCAGCGCGAGGAAGATGAGAAGAGGCGCAAAGTAAAGATCACTGCGATTCACAGCGATTAGGATTCCAAAGATTCCAAGGAGTCCAAGGACCAGACGTACAAGGAAAATCGTTAACTTTTTCCCGTTCACTATCACAAGACCAACTGGTCGTTGGAATCTTTGGACTCCTTGGACTCCTCAGAATGTCCTATACTCCCACTATGAGAAAGCGCCGATCACTGTCATACAAGACCTCCGGAGTGGACATTGCCGCCAAAGAACGCGCTCTCGCGAGCCTGGATAAAACCTTGAAGACCGGCGACAAGCGCGTCCTGAGTTCGTCTGAGGCCTTCGCCACTCTCTACGATGCAAAATTCCCGGGCTACAAACATCCCGTCCTGGTGATGAAGACCGAAGAGCCCGGCAGCAAGCAGCTCCTGGCATTCCAGCACAACCGCATCGAGTCGATCTGTGAGGACATGATCAATCACCTGATCAACGACATCATCGTGATGGGCGCGACCCCGCTCGCGGTGCAGGACGCGGTGATCTGCGGGAAGCTCGAGAAGCGCGTCATCCAGCGCGTGATCGCGGGAATTGCCGCGGCCTGCCGCGCGCAGAACTGCACGCTGACCGGAGGGGAAACATCGGAGCAGCCGGGCGTGATCCCCGCGGGCACCTACATCCTCGCCGCCAACATCGTCGGCGTCGTCGAGAAGAAAAAGATTATTGACGGGACCCGGATCAAAAAAGGCGACGTGATTCTGGCGGTCGCGAGCAACGGCCTGCACACAAACGGCTACTCTCTGGTACGAAGATTGATGAAGGAACGGCCGGCGATCCATAAAAAGAAGATTGGGCGGGATTCCTTTATTGATGCGATTCTCAAGCCACACGTCTGCTACTACCGCGCGCTCAAAGATCTCTTTGATGAGCGGGCTCTCCACGGAATGGCCCACATCACCGGCGCGGGGATTGAGGGGAATCTCTCGAGGATTTTGCCGAAGACCCTTGATGCGCATATTGATGTGCATGCACTGCGCGTCCTGCCGGTCTTCCGTGTGATCCGCGACGCAGGGAATATTCCCGACGCCGAAATGCTCAGGACCTACAACATGGGCGCGGGACTGATCGTCGTCGCAGCAAAGAGCGCAGCGGGAAAAATCCAGAAGCACATCCGCGCACGCGGCCATGCCTGTTATCCCATCGGGGACATCGTCCGCGGGAAGGGCAGAGTGCGCTTCGCGGGCAAGGTGCGATGGCCAGCCTGAGCTGACCCTGAGCCTGTCGAAGGGCC
>CAYJTW010000074.1:1796-3224 GCA_964373225.1 uncultured Candidatus Peribacteria bacterium | reverse complement strand
TGAGCGACGCCTGCCCCGGGTTCACCGAGGGGTCGAAGGGCCGATTGTTTGAGCTACCGGGACTCAGGACCGGACTTCACCGGGTGATTTTCTTTTCTCGTCGGCGGAAAGGGGTAGTGTTCGAAGTCATGCCGATGTTGCGCAAGCCGCAGAAGCCGATGCGGTCTCTCCTGGGCCTCGCGCTGTCGCCCGTGACGGGAACTCTCACCTACGGGGCATCTGCAATCGCCGGGATCGCAAAAAGTATCGGAACCAAGGTGCTGGAGGCCATCGATTCCGAAGAAACCATGACGATTCCAGGAAGATTCTCCGGCATACCGAGCACCAGAGAGCTGCTGATGCTCATGCTACTTGGCACCGGCTCCGGCATCGTGGCTGATTTAGGGATGCCGGATCCACGTCCGCTGCCGCAGTACGCCGTCACGAGTGTCATGGAAGACGACCCGCTGCCCGAACCGGACGATGATATCGAAATGATCTTCTGGAAACTGCCTACGCCGCAGCGGTTCGGAAAGTTCCTGAAGAAGCACGTGACGTACGATTCGACCAAGAATCCGATAACCACGTTCCATATTTCGCCTCAGGAATTCCAGGACGGAGGCTTTCGCGGCGTCTGCAACAACATGGCTCGGAAGTACTGCGAGTGCATGGAACGTCACGGTCACCCGTCGTACTACGCAAACCTCATACCGCAGAACGTCCTTGAGACGAGGCCCTCGACCTCTCACCAGATCGCCTTCATCCGGACCGACGAAGACACCATCTGGATTTGCGACAATTTGGAGGTCTTCCCCTGGAGGGGATCGATCGAAAGCTACGTGTCGGAAAAGCATTCGGGAATGCGGTTCGCCCCCTGGGGAATCGCGCGATATCAACGCCCGAAGGAAAATCCACTCTCCCGCGCCATGGTGCAATTCCACTGGCCGGAGGAAATCCGCATGTGTCCGTTGCCCCCATCCGCGCCGATAAAAGAAGTGATGATTGCTATAAATTAATAACCTTGCATTCACGCCGAGGATCTTTAGACTACCGCCACAGTTTTTTTCGCGGCCACATGCAAATCGTCAATCAGGTCAATATTTCCATCGCCAACGTCCCGAGCTCGCTTGCGAAAGTGGGTGATCGTCTGCGTGCCGAGGAATTGAATATTGACGCGATTTCATGCACGGAGAATCCGCCCGTGATCCACCTGATCGTCGATGATCCCGACACGGCCAAGCTGACGCTCAGGGACCTCGGCACCGTGACCGTTACGCCGGTGATCGCCTTCGTCGTCATTAACAAGCCCGGCGTTATCGCCACCATCGGCCGCGCATTTGCCGCAGTCGGCGTAAACATCCGCCTGATCTACGCCACCACGTTCGGCAAAGACGCGATGGTCTACGTGTCGGTCGATGACGCTCCCGGCACGGTGGAACTGCTCAAGAA
>CAYJTW010000074.1:0-1696 GCA_964373225.1 uncultured Candidatus Peribacteria bacterium | reverse complement strand
TCCACCACCGTCACCGTCTTGTACGCCAGATCGATTTTCGGCGATGCCGCCGAAAACCGTTCGAGGATTTTTCGCGAGATCGCCGAGATGATGTTGCGCTTGCTGCCGATGGGAATCTGGAACCGCAGCGTGAAGAGAATGCCGTCGGCGACGATATCGGTGAAGACACGCGGCTCGGGCGGCTCCTGGCTTGCGAAGAAATGCGCGGTGCGCAGGTGGTGCTGGGCCCGCGCGCGCTCCACGTAGCGCCCCACTTCTTCTCTGAGGATCTCGCGCAGAATTCCCTCCGCCTGCTTCCAGTCGCTGCCGTAGGTGACGGTCACGGGGATCTCGCCCTCCACGAAGTCGGAGGTGGCGTGGAAGTTCAAGACCGGTCCCTCGAGCACCAGAGAATTGGGAAGGTACAGGGTCTGGCCGGCGCGGGCGATGTCGGGATTGGCGGAGTTATGGACTTCGACGAGGGTGGTCCGGAGCAAACTGATATCGGCAACGTCGCCGGTATGCGGCCCGATCGTCACACGCTGGCCGATGCGGAAGAGTCGCTTCTGCACAATGAGAACCCATCCGACGATGTCTTTGATGATCGACTGCAGCGCCACGGCGATACCGGCGCCGACGATGGCAAACGACGTGACGAAGCCGGGGTAGTCGCCGCTGAGGCGGTACAGCAGCCAGCCGATCACGAGCACGTAGACCGACCCGGCAAAGATCTTGACCGCGAAGTATCGGCGGTTGCGGTCGCGGATGCGGACGATCAAATGCCTGCGCACGAAGCGTTCGGCGACGACGATGAGCGCGAGAATCCCGATGTAGGCGGCAATCTGCAGGACGCCCGCGAAGTTCGCGTAGCGCTCCTGCACCGTGAGCCGCTGCAGGCGGTCCTGTTCCTGCGCGAGAACGTCATCGGTCGCGGTCAGGTGCTCTTCCAGTGATGCTTTGCGCGCGAGGATGTCGGCTTTGCGGCGCACTGCCCCGTCGAGGGCAACACCCTTTGCTCCTGCAATGGTCTTGTCCACCGCGCTCTCGTCTTCGCCGATCAGATCGAGATCGACTTTTGTCTCCTGGCGGCGCGCCTTGAGGATATCGACCAGCGCCGATTGTTTTTGGAGTGCGGTGCCGGGAGCGATCGTCTGGGGGCTCTTGTCACCGGCCTCCCCGCTCGCGGCATCCACAATCGTCTTGAGTTCCGCCAGCGCCTCGCGCTTCACCCGCGCGCGCTCGGCGGTGATCCGCGTATCGAGTGCGGGGTCGGGGGTTTTGCGCTGCAACTGAGCCAAAAATAACTGCCGCAGCGCCAAATCGGTCTTGATCTCCGCGGCGAGCGCGGGCGACGGCGCAGCGAGACTCAGTGCAAGAAGGAGGCCGATGATGAGGGAACGAAGGCGGTGCATGACGGACATGCAGTATACGCGAGATCTGTGCCTCCTGCATCGCGTACAGCACGGCGGCGGCTGACAGTGCCCTGTACCGGAGCGCCCGCCCTGTCCACCGAAGCGCCCGACGTTTCCAGAGCCGGCACTGAGCCTGACGAAGTGCGATTTCCAATTGTTCTCTGGCAGCAAATTCCCTTGTACGTACAAAAGAATGGTCGTACACTATGTTCGTACGGTTCATCCCGTACACAATCTCGCCCGGTGGGGTCGCAAGGCCGAGCCGGGATATTTTTATGTCTCAACGAATCTCCGAATGAGTTCGA
>CAYJTW010000073.1:2657-4774 GCA_964373225.1 uncultured Candidatus Peribacteria bacterium | reverse complement strand
TTTTTCCTAAACTTCAGAAATCAAAGCGGAGCCCTGAGCCTGTCGAAGGGTGAAGCGTGTTATTTATCTGCTGTGTATTGATGATTATGTTTGCCTATTTCTGTTCCATCCAGGGAAACTTGGCCGTCATGCAGTTACCTGAACATGTTTCTCCAAACTTCTGGAATCATCGACGATTTCTTCGCCTTCCTCTTTCAAAACTGCGATGCATCCTTCGATCGCATCTTGCGCCATGCGCTCTGCTTCCTCAAGAGTCTCTCCGTATGTCACGCATCCCGGGAGCGAGGGCACCAGAACGGTATAGCCACCCTCGGGCTCGGGCCGGAGAACAATCTGGAACCAGTAGGACATGGACACAGTATATCACAGTTTTCCCTCTGCTGCCCGCCTAATCCATGCAAAAAATCTGCTCCCTATGCCCGGCTTCATTCGAGATCACGAAAAGTGATCTGGAGTTCTACGACGCCATCCCTCCAACATTTGCCGGAAAGAAGTTGGCAATTCCCCCGCCGCAACTCTGTCCCGAATGTCGATTCCAACGGCGCTTGATGATGCGCAATGATCGACATCTCTATCATCGAAAGAGCAGCTTGAGTGGACGGCAGATCATCTCGATCTATGCACCGGAGAAAACATTCCCCGTCTACGATCAGAGCGAGTGGTGGAGCGATTCCTGGAATGGACAGACGTACGGTTGCAACGTCGACTTCTCGCGACCCTTCTGTGAGCAACTCCAAGAACTCCGGCTGATCGTACCCCGGATTTCGCTCTTCACCGTGGACTCTGAGAACAGTTACTACACCAACCACGCGCTCCATATGAAAAATTGCTATCTGATTTTCGGCGGTGCGAAGAACGAAGACTGCATGTTTGGGAACTACGTCTCGTTCTCGAAAGATACCCTCGATGGCCTCTGCCTCTACTCGTGCGAACGTTGCTATGAAGGAATTTCCTCACAACGCTGCTACGACTGTGTGCATTTCACCAATTGTCGGGACTGCACGTCATGCTTGTTCATCGAAGATTGTGAGTCGTGCAGTAATTGCATCGGTTGTTTCGGCCTGCATCGGAAGGAGTTCTGCATCTTCAACGAACAGCTCACGAAAGAGGAATTCACGAAGCGTCGGAAGGAGATGGGTAACCTGACCCACGCGGTGCTCGCAATGCTGCAGAAGAAATTCTCGACGCTGAAGCAGACACTCCCCCATCGCGCTTCGCACACGTACGGCAGTGAAAACTGTACCGGCGATGCAATTTACAACAGCAAGAACTGTCACAACTGCTTCGACATCACCGATTGCGAGAATGGGAAGAACCTGGCTTTCACTCCCAAGGGAAACAACACTCACGACGCGACGTTCACGTCGCCCGGACCGCTCGAATGGTGTTACAGCATTGCATCCACCGTGGGTACGACGAATGCGATGACGACGTTCCTTGCGTGGTACGGCAGTAACATCTATTACAGCATCGAATGTCACAGCTGCCGGGACTGCTTCGGCTGCGTCGGTCTTCGCAACGCGCGCTACTGCATCCTGAACAAGCAATACACGAAGGACGAATACGAGAAAACCGTCGCCCGGCTCATCGAACATATGGTAAGCACGGGAGAGTGGGGCGAATTTTTTCCGAATACAATGTGCCCGTACGGCTACAACGAAACGAATGCGATCGATTATCTGCCACTGACACGCATGGAAGCGCTCGCGAGGGGGTTCGATTGGCGAGATGAACTGGAGAAACAAGAAGTGTACCTCGGTCCCACGGCAACAGTGATCGACGACATCGCGAGCGTCGATGAAAGCATCTGTGAATCGATCTTGGTGTGCGAACTGACGGGGAAGCCCTTCAAGATCATCCCGCAGGAGCTGAAGTTCTACAAGGAGATGGGGCTGCCAATCCCCCGTCGTTGCTTCGAGCAGCGACACAAAGATCGACTCGCGCGACGCAATCCGCGAGAACTCTGGGAACGGCAGTGTGACAAATGCAAGAAGACCATGCAGACCAATTATTCACCCGACCGGCCCGAAAAAATCTACTGTGAAGAGTGCTATTTGAAAGAGGTATACTGACGCTATGCCGACCTGTGTTGAATGCAAAACTGGTTTTGACGTCAC
>CAYJTW010000073.1:0-2557 GCA_964373225.1 uncultured Candidatus Peribacteria bacterium | reverse complement strand
TGGGGCGACAAATCGGAGCTGATGTACCAATGCGCCTCGAGCGGCGATAAATGTTATAATCTGAAGTTCTGCACCACCTGCACGACGGGCAACAGCAACCTCGAGTACTGCGGGCACTGCACGGGATGCAGCGACTGTTTTGGATGCGTCGGCATGCGGAAGAAGAAGCACTGCATCTTCAACAGGCAATATTCGGAGAGCGACTACAAAACTCTGCGGGAGAAACTGATCGCGCACATGAAGACCCCACTTCGCTCCTCGGACGGGAGCTCCGCGGGGCAAGAATGGGGTGAGTTTTTCCCGAAATCGTTTTGTCCGTTTGCATTCAATGAGACGATTGCGATGGAGTACTTCCCGCTGACAAAGGATGAAGCTCTCAAACGCGGGTACGCATGGCGCGACCCCACCGATGAGAAGCCGGATGTGAAAAAAGTGATTCCTGCCAAGCAACTACCGCAAACAATCGGGGAGATTCCCGACGACGTGCTCAACTGGGCCGTCGTGTGCCTCGTCACCGGCCGACCGTTTAGGATTATCAAGCAGGAACTCGCGTTCTACCGGCAGTTGGATCTTCCTTTGCCGCACAAACACCCCGATGAACGCCACCGGGAGCGCACCACCAGCCGCTCCGGAATCAAATTGTTCTCGAGAACATGCTCGAAGTGCGGGAAAGAGATGAAGACGACGTATGGGCCTGACCGTCCGGAGACGGTCTTCTGCGAGAATTGTTATCTACAAGAGGTATACTAGTGCTATGAAATACTGTCCTGTCCATCGGCATGAAGAAGTTATTTTTGATGCAGATCGCGATAATGGAGGGAGAGGCATACGCATGAATGATTTTTTGAAGAGACTACGGAAAGCTCTGCGTTCAGAACGAAGCAGACGGTGATACTATTCAGGATATGCACAAGACCTGCGCTCAATGCAGCCAACCGTTCGAGGTCACCCCTGATGATCTCGCCTTCTATGTCAAAGTCTCGCCAGAATTCGCGGGAAAGAAATACCCGATCCCGCCACCCACGCACTGTCCGGATTGCCGGTTCCAGCGCAGGATGATTTGGCGCAGGGAACATTCGCTCAAAAATCGTACGTGCAACAGCTGCAAAAAATCAATCATCTCGGTCCACACAGCCGACACGGCCTATCCCGTCTACTGTCTGAAATGCTGGTGGAGTGATGGCTGGGATCCAATATCATTCGGTATGCCGACAGATACTGATCGCCCCTTCATGGAGCAGTTCGGGGAACTCCAGCAACGTGTGCCGCAAATCGCCATGATGAATGATAACGGCGTGGGCAGTGAGAACTGTGAATACTCTCACGATTTTTCTTTTGGAAAAAACTGCTACCTCATTACCGGCGCATGGGAGTTGCAAGATTGTTATTACTGCGACTGCAATTGCCTCAAAAGCCGCCATCTCTTTGACTGCTATTCCGTGCATTTTTCAGAACTGGTCTACGATTCCATAGCAAGTCAGCATCTATACCGCTGTGTATGTCTCAATCATTGTGAAAATTGCCACGATTGTTTCTTCGGTGTTGATTTGAAAGGATGCCACGATTGTGTGGGTTGTATTGGTCTGCGGCAGAAGCAGTTTTGTATTTTCAATGAGCAGCACACCGAGACTGAGTATCGAAAGAAAGTTGCTTCACTCCATATGGATTCCTACGACGGTCTGAAAAGTTTCCAGAAACAGTATGAGCAATGGAACCTGGCCTATCCGCGCAAATGCGTGCATCTGGTTCATTGTGAGAACTGCATCGGCGATGACTTGTTCAACTGCAAGGATGTGATTGGATTTCAGCAAAATGGAGCGGAGTACTGCAAGTTCATCGTTCACGGCGATGCACCGAAGAATTCCTATGACGTGAGCCAGACTGGTCGTCCTGAGTGGTGCTACGAAGGTGCAACACCTGATCACTCCTATATGACGCACTTCACGACGTGGTGCTGGAAAAACAAGAATGTCCTCTACAGCGACAATTGCCATCATTGCGAACATCTCCTCGGCTGCGTCGCTCTCAAGCGCAAGAAGTACTGCATTCTGAACAAGCAATACACCAAAGAGGAGTATGAACGACTCGCGGGTGCCATCATCAATGGAATGATGCGCGACAGACAGTGGGGTGAATTTTTCCCGATGACGCTGAGTCCGTATTGCTACAACGAAACTGCAGCTCAAGAATATTTTCCACTGAGGAAAGAACAAGTGCAGGCACTCGGATTGACCTGGCGCGACGACGATCCCCGGCAATACAAAGCGCCGACTGGGTCAGTTCCCGATCGCATCGCGGATGTGCCGGACAACATTGCCAATGAACTCTTGGCCTGTGAACGATGTAAGCGCAACTATAAAATTCTTTCGCAAGAGTTCACGTTCTATCGTGACTTGAATATCCCTGCTCCGCACTTGTGTTACGACTGCCGGTACGGCGAACGGGTGAAGCGCCGCAACCCTCGCAAACTCTGGCAACGCACCTGCGCAAAGTGTCAGAAAGGCATTCAAACAACGTACAGTCCCGATCGGCCGGAATCTGTTTATTGCGAGGAATG
>CAYJTW010000072.1:0-4774 GCA_964373225.1 uncultured Candidatus Peribacteria bacterium | reverse complement strand
GTGACGACGTCCCCGCGTTTACTCAAGATCGTCCCTTCCCCAAACGCCGGATGGCGCACGCGCGTGCCTTTGTCCATCCCGGAAGAATCTTGATTCGCATCATCCGTGAACTCGAGGTCTTGATTGAATTCAACGTTGAGTTTCTGGTGCTGACGGTACGGTTGGATCGAGTTCTTCGCAATCTCGCCTTCCGTCACCTTCACCCGTCCGCTCTCCGTTGCCCATGCAAATGCGCTCAGGAGTTCATCACTGCGGCGCTCGGTGACTTCCGAGGGCAGATCATCAATGAATCTGCTCGGTGCATTCTGCTGGGTATTACCCCAGAGCTGCCGACTGCGGGTGAAGAAGATCCGCAAATGCGTTTTTGCCCGCGTCATGCCCACATACATGATGCGTCGCTCCTCTTCGAGCTGCTCTTTGTCGTACATCGAACTGCTGTGCGGGAAAATGCCCTCCTCGCAGCCTGCGATCATCACGTGTTCGAACTCCAGACCCTTGCAGAGGTGCAGTGTCATCAGTGTGAGCGCGTCGTCGCGAACGTCCGTAAGTTTATCGACCTCCGAAATCAGCGCGACTTCCTCCAAGAAGCTCGTCAGCGACGTCATCGGGTCCAGCGCGTCGTATTTATGCATGACCGTCAGGAGTTCTTGGATGTTCTGCCAGCGATCTTCGCCTTCGTCCGTGTCATCCCGCACCCATTTCTCCATCTCAATCGCCTCGAGGAGCTGTACTCCGAGTTCGGAAACGACGAGACGCGAGGAACGGCTGCGAAGATCCCCGACAATCGAGACGAATTTCTCGATACGTGCCTTCACGCCATCATTGAGGTCCGTGATTTCCCCGATCCGGCAGAGCGCATCCCACAGCGTCAGCTGATGCAGTGATGCAAACGCCTGGATATATCCGAGTGTGGTGTCGCCGATCTTCCGTGCGGGGACGTTGATGATCCTGAGCAGTGAGAGTGTGTCGTTGGGATTGAGAATCGCGTACAAGTAGGCGAGCACGTCCTTCACTTCCCTTCGCGCGTAGAACTTGGTGCCGCCGACGATGCGGTAGGGGATTGCCGCGCGCATGCAGGCTTCCTCAAACAGGCGCGACTGCGCGTTGGTGCGGTACAAAATCACTTGGCTATTCAGCGGGACGCCGTCTTTCTTTAAAAACTGCGCGGCCTTGATCGCTTCCTCAGCTTCTTTCCGCTCGTCGCGCACTTCGTGGACGATCACGGCCGGGCCGCCTTTGCGTTGCGTCCACATGTTCTTCTTCGGCCGGCGGGGATTGGCTTTGATCACGGCGTTGCTCGCATCCAGGACAATCTGCGTACTCCGATAGTTCTGCTCGAGCGCAATGCGCTTGGCATCCGGATACTCCTGCTCGAATTCCAGAATGTTACGGATATCCGCGCCGCGAAACGCGTAGATCGACTGGTCGGGGTCGCCGATCACGCAGAGGTTGCGGTACTTCTGCGCCAGCAGACTGATGAAGAGGTACTGCGCGTGGTTCGTGTCCTGGTACTCATCGACGTGCAGGTACCTCCACGTCTCCTGATAGCGGTCGAGGACCTCGGGGACTTCGGTGAAGAGCCGCACGGTCTCGAGAATCAAATCATCGAAGTCGAGCGCATTGGCCGTCATCAGCATCTTGTTGTACGTCTCGTACGCCTTGATCGCCTGCATCATGCGCTCGGTCGTCGCGTCCTTCATTGCGTCCTTCGGGCTGATCGCCTCGCTCTTGAACCGTCCCACATAGCCGAGCGCGGGCTTGGGTTTGAGCGTATTCTCATCAATCTTCAATTCTCTGAGTACTTCCTTCATCAATTTCTCCTGATCATCGGTGTCGTAGATCACGAAGTTCCTGTTGCGGCCAAGTCGCTCGATATCGCGTCGTAGAATTCGCACGCAGATCGAGTGAAACGTGCCCATCACCGGCAATCGTCCGGCGTCACGGATCGGCGCGCCGATTTCCAGACTCTCGATCCCCATTTCGTTGCCGGTGACAATCTTCAGGAGTCCCTTGATACGCTCTTTCATCTCATTGGCCGCCTTGTTCGTGAACGTCACCGCCAAAATCTGCCAGGGCGCAACGCCGTCTTGCATCAGCCGCGCGATCCGGTGCGTCAGCGCCCGCGTTTTGCCGCTCCCCGCGCCTGCGAGGATCAAAGCAGGTCCAGTTTGATGCATGACCGCCTCTTTCTGCGGATCATTGAGAGGGCCGAGGATGGGGTCGGTCTGAGACATTAGAGAGTCCACTATACGCGTTCTCGCAGCCATCCGTTGATAATTGCAAAAAATTATTTTCGTGGTATCTTCTTCCAATGAGCACCACATTCAAAATCGATGTGGAAGTTCCTGCAGAAAGAATGGATGCCCTTCGTGCAGGAGCAGCAGAACGGGGAATTGAGGTGGAAAAATACGTCGAAGGATTATTGCGCCAGACTGTTCTTACGAAGCGTGTGGATGTTTCCGCTACTCTCACACCGCGATCCGGTGACGAGGGAACAGTGCAAACAGGATCTTCATCGGAGGAAATTTCGAGTATCGCGCCCGAAAGTATGGCTCTTCAGGATGGATCAGTGATATGGAAAAGAGCTGACGAATTGGGCATAAGAATCATCTTTACCAAAGGCAAACAGGGATCCTCAGAGGGAACAAATCGCGCCAGATGCATCAGCAGAATACGAGGAACGTTGCGGCGACTGAAAAGGAATTGTTCCGATCACACTGGATTCTTGGATCGGGCAATTGTGGAAACAACACAAGGACCTACGCTTCATACCATTCCGGCCGGGCAGAGAATGACCGTCTGGATCGGTGAATTTGGCAGCGCTGATATCCAGGCGAGAATGGAAGAGAGGCGGTTGAACGTTGCGGGCGACAGCGAATTTTCTCTCTTTTGCCGACAGGTGCGGCAGATATTGGAAGGTTTCCGTACCGACATGGATTTTGTAACTGAAAGTCAGCTTGATGCGGCTATCGACGCTGTCGGAGCTCCTCGGCCGCTTCCCAGAAAATGGGACAGTTGGCGTGACATCAGCACGCATCAAGTGAAGTTGAGATTAGAAGAAAAAGAATTCACAGTAACGGCAACAGGAAGAGCGATAGAACTCTTCCGACAGAAAGTCAGAGGCATTCTCCAGAGGGAGATAGGTGAACAAGTGCCTATAACGATTACACAATTGGATGCTGCGCTGGATCGCGCAATCGATGCACCGCTCGTGGGTTTTTCTTTCTCACACCCGGAGAGACCCGAGAAACGATGGGCGCGTTCTTCAGACATCACCATTGATTACATGAAGGAACGAATCGGTATTCTCGGATTAGGTCGATTGCCATGTGATGAAGAACAATTTGAGCTGGCTATTCAGCGGTATTTACGTAAGCAGCTGCCCATCAGCCAATATATTCTTGAAGAAAATGTGGATAGTGCCATTCGCGAGGCGTATACATATCCCGATCAGGTGTTTGTGCCTCGACGAACACGAGTACATCTTCCAGATAAAAGTCCCCCCGGACAGACGACGCTTCGCCAACGCATAGGAAAAAGAAAAACAGGAGGTGGTTAGCCCTGAGTCGCGATCAACTTCCGCGTCGCCTGCCCTGAGTCCTGTCGAAGGGCTTTCGCTTTCGCACTCTCGATCACGGATTCCGGCAGGGGAGTATCAATCGTTCGATCGATCCGGATCTCCTCGATCTTCTGCAATTGCCGGTCCAGCTGGCGCTCGCGGGTGCTCGTGAGCTCCTCGTATCCTTTATGGACGGACTCGAAACGCTCTTTGACCGTTTCCATCTGGTCCTTGAACTTCTCCCACTGCAGTTTGAACGCACCAAAGACCGAGAGCATCTCCTGCGACTTGCTCTCCATGCTGAAGTTATCCATCGACTGGCGTATCACCGCAAGAATCGCGTACAAACTGAGCGGTGAGCAGAGGATCGTCTTGCCGCGCATGGCCTCGTCGATCAGTGAGCGGTCGATTTCGTTGATGAATCCGAAGATCTGTTCGTTTGGTACAAACAGCAGCACGTAATCCACCGTTCCGTCTTCCGGATTGATGTAGTCGCGGGTCTGCACCTCTTTGAGACGCTTGCGGACGTCTTTCAAAAACTTCTCCTTATGCTCTTCCCTGTCTCTTTCGTTCTGCGCGTCGGCGTAGAGCTGATAGTTGTTGAAGGGGAACTTCACATCCATGTTCAGCGTGCGCTTTTGCGGCAACAGGAAGGTGAAATCGGGCTTCGATCCCGCTTCGAGCGTGGTCTGCTTGATGAAGTTGATGCCTTCAACCATCCCCGAGAGCCGCAGAACGTCTTCGGCCATCCGCTCACCCCATTGTCCGCGCGCGCTGTTGTTGCTCAAAGCCTTACTGATGCCCCCCGTGGTTTCGGTCAGCTCCTTAATGGCAGTGGCGGCATTATCGAGACGCGTGCCGACGTGCACGTTGCCATCGCCGATCTTGCGCATGAGCTCCTCCACGCGATTGAGATCGCCCTTCATTGCCTTCAGTGTCCCGTCGATGACATCCTTTTTTCCCGACAGCTTCGATTCGGCGAGATTCAGGATGTGCTCCGCCTGCTTCGTGACCGTCTTTGCGGAGAGAGAATCGAGAATCGATTCCAGATCGTGCGTCGACCGCCGCCCCAGCCAGTGTCCCAGAATATATCCCGCCAGAACGCCCGCGAGGCCGCCGATGAGAAGAGTGATGAGACTCATGGATGCATCGTAGCAGAGGGTGGACGCATGTCCACTCTCCAACTTTCCTGAGGCTTAGGAGAGGCATTCTTGG
>CAYJTW010000071.1:0-5073 GCA_964373225.1 uncultured Candidatus Peribacteria bacterium | reverse complement strand
ACTCAACCATGCCACAATGCCCTTCGCCCAGCGCGCGGTGCTGGGGCATATACAGGGGGCTATTCCTCCTTCCGTTTGAGCTCCCGCACGTACGCTTCCAGCCGGTCCCCCTCCTGCACGGGGACGGTGGATTCGACGCGCATGCCGCACTCCTGGCCTTCTTTGGCTTCCTTGATGTCTTTGTCGACGTGCTTGAGCGAGGTGATGCGGCCGGTGCCGATCACCGTCTCCGCTCTGATGAGCCGGAACGTGACGCGCTTGAGGATGCCGTCTGTCACTTTTCCGCCGATGATTTGTTCACTCTTCTTGTTGAGGAAGATGCCGCGGACCTCCAGATGGCCGAGGATCTTCTCTTCTTCCACCGGCTCGACCAATCCTTTGAGCAGTTTTTCGACTTCATCGAGCATCTCGTAGAGGATCTCGTACTGGCGGATTTTGACCCCCTCACGTTCGGCGGTGCGGTTGACCTCCGGCGGCACGGCAACGTGAAACGAGAGGACGATGCCTTCGCTCGCCGAGGCCATCATCACATCGCTCTCGGTGACCGCGCCGATTGCCCCGTGGATCACTTTGACGGTCACATCACGGTCCGGCGTCGCAAGTTTGCCGAGGGCGTCTTTGAGCGCTTCGAGCGAGCCCTGGGTATCGACTTTGAGGACGACTTTGAGTTGCGTGAGTTTGCCGGCGCTGAGCCGCGAGACGAGGTCGGCGAACGTGTGTTTCTGGACCCGACCGGAATGCTCGCTAAACGCTTCCTGCAGCACGCGCGCCTCGCGGTCGGAGGCGACGATCTGCAGAATATCACCGACGTTGGGAACGCTTTCGAGCCCCGACATGCGGGCGGCACCCGACGGGCGGACTTCGTTGAGCCGTTTTCCATGCGCGTCGATCAGCGCCTTGACCCTGCCCGTGATCTTGCCGCAGACGCAGATGTCTCCGACGCGCAGAATCCCGGTATTCACGATCACCGTCGCAAGCGGGCCCATGGAGGAATCCAGATGGCTCTCAATGACGGTCGCGATGGCCGAGCGGTTGGGGTTGGCGGTGAGTTTCAGTTCGTCAGCCATGAGCAGCAGATGATCGAGCAGGTCGGGAATCCCCTGCTTGGTGACCGCAGAACACGGCACCATCGGCGTCTTGCCTCCCCATTCTTCGGGCTGCAACTCGTGCGCGGCCAGTTCGCCTTTGACGCGATCCAGATCGGCCCGTTCCTTGTCGATCTTCGTGAGCGCGACGAGGATCGGCACGCCGGCGTCTTTGGCATGGTCGATGGCTTCGATCGTCGTCGGCTTGACGCCTTCCTCCGCCGAGACCACGAGAATGACGATATCGGTCACCTGTGCCCCCCGCGCACGCATAGCGGTGAATGCCTCATGGCCCGGCGTATCGAGGAAGGTGATCGCGCGTCGTCCGACGAGCGACGAGTCGTGTTCCACCTGGTAGGCGCCGATGTGCTGGGTGATGCCTCCCGCTTCCTGCGAGACGACGTCCGTCGATCGGATGGCATCGAGGAGCGCGGTCTTGCCGTGGTCGACGTGACCCATCACCACGACGATGGGGGGACGCGGACTCAGGTTCTCCTGGTCATCCTTGATGAGTTCTTTGAGGTTCCGTGCAATCAATTGCTCGGCCGTGGCGCTGCGCTCCTCCCGCTCCAGAGTGACGCCGAGCTCGGTGGCGACGATCGCCGCCGTATCGAAATCAATGGACTGGGTGATCGTCGCCATCACGCCGTTCTTCATGAGCGCGGCGATGACTTTCGGCACCTGGACACCCATTTTTTCGCTGAGTTCCTTCACCGTGATCATGTCGGGGATCGTCACCGGACCTTCTTTGCTCTTGATCTGTTCCTGGTCGCGCTGCGCGGCGGAGGATTTGGATTTCGCGAGCGCCGCGGCCTTGCGCTGCTCGCGCGCCTGCTCTTCGCGCTCCTCTTTGGTGAGCTTCTTCAGTTGTTGCTCCTGCCGTGCAATCGCTTCTTTGGGAACGTCTTCGAGCGTCAGCTTGCGCATGACGGTAAAGCTGTCGCCGCTCCCCCCCGTGCGGGGGGCGACACCGACAGGCGGTGCAGGGTGCACGGGGGTGTCCTGTAGGGGCGGTTCGCGAACCGCCCCTACAGGCGATTCATCGGACGTCTCTTCCTCACCGTCATCCTTCATCAGACCGATCGATTCCAGATCGATCGTCAGCCCCTTTTTCTGCGCCACGAACCGGATGATGCCCTTGGCGAGCGAGTCGGGCACCTCGCGATCCGTCGCTTTGACACCGAAGTTCACCTGCGTGAGTTCGTGACGGAGTTCTTGCCCTGTCATGCCTAAGATTTTTGCGACTTGGACGAGACGCATGGGATACGGGTTGAGATAATGACCGCTCCCAGTGTAGCGATTCCCCCCTTCCGCGCAATGATCACTGACCGCTGATTTCCTTCACCACATCCGTCCCGTGCTCATCACTTCCTCCGTTGCTGAGCTTTTTTACGATATCTTCCTGTTTCTTCTTTGGCGTTTTCTCTGTACGAGATTCCTTTGTCGCTTCTGTTCCCTTTGTCGCTTTTTCCTGCGGCTTGGGATTCGATGCGACAGTACGCGGCTGCGGCTCATCCCCCTCCCTCCTCTGCCTCTCCATCCCCTCCTTCAACTTCTTGACCGACTCCAGCACCTGCAGCTGGAAGTTCCCGTAGTTCTTGACGCGGAATCCGGATGCTCTCGGGTGCCCGCCTCCACCGTAGGTTTCTGCCGCAAGACGCGAGCAGTCGATCATCGCGGAACTGCGCATGCTCGCTTTGAGTCCTCCCTCTTCGACTTCCGTGAAGAGCACGTGAACAGAGGCATTCGGGATCGTCGAGATCAGCTCGTCGAGAATGCCGTGGGTTTCCTTGGAGGACGCTTCCATCTCCTGCAGATCCTCGCGGCTGATGGAAGACCACACGATGCCCGCCTGGGCATCCATCTGGATCCGGTTGAGCGCCCGCCCCCAGATTTTGAGCGTGCTGAGCGGCTTCGTCTTATAAATGTGCTGGATGATCTCCTGCTGCCGTGCTCCCCTCTCGAGCAATTCCGCAGCGACCTCGAGCGATCGTGGCGTCGTATTGGGATTCTGGAAGCTGCGCGTATCGGTGATGAGACCCGTCAGCAGCAATGTGGCGATATCCGGCGTGATCTTGCCGGCCCAGTCGGGCACCTGGAGAAACCAGTTGTAGAGGACTTCGGTTGCCGAGGCTGCGGTGGGGTCAATGAGATGCAGCTGGCCGTAGCGCATGTTGCTGATGTGATGATCGATATTGAGCACCGGGACCTGCGAGAACAGATCCATGTGGTCGGTGTAGAGACTCCCGAGGAGCGCGAGGTCGGCGGTATCGACCATGACGATGAGATCGTAGTGCCTGGGCCCGTCGGCGAACGTGACGGCGCGACTGCCGATCTTCCCGCTTTTGGGCACCACGATAATATTCACTTTATGATCTTCGACGGTGTAGCGGAGCTTATCCACTTCCACACCGTCTTCCAGATTGATCGTGACGACGAAGTTCTGGCTCTCGGCAATCTCGGCCTCGAGCTTTTCAAACCCCGGCAAAAACCGCAGCGACTCGGGCAGCGTATCGGGACAGATGACTGTCACGTCCTTCCCGATGCTCTTGAACATCTGGTAGCACGCGAGTGCCGAGCTCAGTCCATCGGGGTCGACGTTGGCATGCGGGATCACGAGCAGACGCTGATGCTCGTGGATCGCGCCCGTTGCGGCCGCTATGTCTTTGGGGGAGAGGCTCATGGACTGGAGAAATGGTTAACTGGATACTATAACATAATTTAGTTAAATATGCAAGTACCCTGCTAAATAGCGATTATGGAAGCAGAAGCAGCCCCCCAGGGCAAGCGAGAATTGCTGATTTTTCCTGTTGAACAAGGTGGTGCACTGGTGTTACACTGATCCCACTATGCCCACGAAGAAGAAACGCCTCAATCTCACGCTCCCCAAACATGTGGCGGTCTATTTGCAGAAAATCTCACTCCGCGACGAAGTGTCACAATCACAGAAAGCAGTGGAATTGATCGAAGAGGCTTTGGAACTTGCGGAAGATGAGTATTTCGCAGCCATCGCCGCTGAGCGCATAGCGAAAGGAGGAAAATATATATCTCATGAGGAGTTCTGGAAGAAAGTGTTATGACCTATCGCATTGAATACGGGCCACACATCGATTGGAAAAAGTTGCGACGTTTGCCCAAAAATGTGAAAGAGCGAATTCGCCTCATGATAGAAGAGAAGCTCACCAGAGAACCAGCACTGTTCGGAAAGCCCCTGCGTTATCCTCTACATAGGCTGTGGAGTCTGCGTGTCGGCGACTATCGGGTGGTCTACAGAATCCTCAAGGACATTGTGACGATCGAGCTCATCGGCCAACGAACAAACATCTACGAGGATGCCGAACACTGGCTGGCATGAAATACGACGAAACGATTTGTTTGGGAAAGCAGCTTTCGTTCAGGGCCCCTTTTATTTGAGACAAGACTTCTCCTTGTCACCGTGAGAAACAAGGAGTAAAATAAGTACGTATTTACGTACTTTCTCTATGACCACTACTTCCTACACCGAACTTCGTGCCAACCTTGCGCTTTTTCTCAATCGCGCGGAAGAGAATTGCGAGGAGATCGTCGTCAGTCGCGGAAAGCAGCGAAAGGTCATTATCCTTTCCCTCAACGATTATCTGTCCCTTCAGGAAACGGCATATCTGCTCTCCTCGAAAAAGAACCGTAAACATCTGGAGAAATCTCTTGCAGAAGAACGAAAGGGAAAGACTATTCGCATGAATTTCTAACGGCAGCATGGAGATCCGTTTCACCGAATCGGCTCACAGGGACTACCGGTATTGGAAGCGTACGGATCCTCAAAAAGCAGGGCGGATTGAGAAGATATGCAAAGACGTTGTCCTTCACCCGTTCGAGGGAATCGGGAAACCGGAGCCGTTGAAATTCGATCTGCAAGGATGCTGGTCCAGAAGAATTGACCGAATGCATCGCCTTGTCTACCGCGCGACGAAAGAAGCGATCATCGTGCAGTCCTGTAGATACCACTACT
>CAYJTW010000070.1:0-5157 GCA_964373225.1 uncultured Candidatus Peribacteria bacterium | reverse complement strand
TGCCGAGCACGCGCTCGATCCGCAGTATGCGAAGAGAATCGGCGTCGATATCGACGCGCTCCTCGTCTCGCAGCCCGACAGCGGCGAGCAGGCGCTGGAGATTGTCGAAACGCTCGTCCGGTCGGGCGCAGTGGATATCATCGTCATCGATTCGGTGGCCGCGCTCACGCCGCAGGCCGAAATCGACGGGGACATGGGCGCTGCGCATATGGGTCTGCAGGCGCGCCTGATGAGCCAGGCATTGCGCAAACTGACCGCCATCGTCGGCAAAACCAACTGCACGGTGATCTTCATCAACCAGCTGCGCATGAAGATCGGCGTCATGTTCGGCAATCCCGAAACCACCGCGGGGGGCAACGCACTGAAGTTCTACTGTTCATTGCGTCTCGATGTCCGCCGCATCGATAAGATCGTGGAGAAGTCGGAAAAGGCCGAAGGAGTCACAGCGGCTGATCAGGAAGTCATCGGGAGCAGAACGCGCGTCAAAGTTGTGAAAAACAAAGTTGCACCACCGTTCCGTCAGGCCGAATTCGATGTGATCTACGCATCCGGAATCAGCAAGGAAGGTGAACTCCTCGATCTCGGCGTCAAATACGGCATCCTCGAGAAGTCCGGCGCATTCTTCCGCTTCGGTGAGGAGACGCTCGGCCAGGGACGGGACCAGGCGAAGATCTTCCTGCTCCAGAATCCGAAAGTCGCCGAAAAAGTCGAGAAGGCCATTCGCGAAGCGGCGGTTCGAATCTAATATTTCATCTTTTCCATGTTCATTCTTTCCAATGGCTTTCGGCTCAATCACTTGCAGTTTGGGAAGCTCTCCGATATTTGTGCGGATGCGGGGCAGGTATTTCTCGCATCCGTGGTCGTGCCGTCGTTCGGCTTCGGAGGCGCATACAATATTGGGACGGTGATTCTCGGCGTTGCCCTGACGATGTTGTTGTTTTTGCTGGCATTAGCCCTTCCTCGATCATAGAATGTCCCTCATGAATCCTGAAACCGGCCTCTTGGTGTTCTACTTCGTCGGCGGACTGCTTGTTTTCAGCATTGGCCTGATCGCGTACTTGGGTCGGCCTCGTCCCCCTCGTCATCCATGAGCACAGAGACGCTGAATTTCACCCTTGGCCTGCTCGCCATTACCCTTGCTCTTGTGGGAGTCTGGTTGGCTTTCAAAAAGTAAATCCCGGTCGTCATGCCCGAAGAACTCTACAACGACGGCAAGTGGCGATTGGTAAAGGAAACAGCTCCATTGCCGGATGGGCGAACGAAGACAGCCGTCCGTGGATATCACTTCGACACCTGTCATATCCTTGCTTTTCCCACTCCCAAGACAGTTCTCGTACTTCCGATTCAAGAAGCCATTTCCCGTGTTCTTGAGAGCCCGACCCCGCGAATGTCGAGCGCGTTTGCACTTCTCCGCTACGCACGGGACCATTCTGAGGCTGTTTGAAAGAGTTTCCACAGCATCTCCACAGTGCTTCCTCAGATTCTGTCAACATCTGAGCAGAGAAACCAGTCCGTTTTCTTTCACGGATTTTTCGTTGGGCCTACACTGATTTCCTCCCCTCCCGCAGGTCGACCCTTCGACTTCGCTCAGGACAAGCGACCTGCGCTGTGTATGCCCGCGGCGACCATCACCCACAACCGGCTTCTCGAAGGTCAACCGCATTCCGTGGAAGCGGAGCGCACCGTGCTCGGCGCGTTGCTGCTCGATCCCGAGGCGATTATTAAGGTCAGCGATCTTCTCAAGTCCGAGGACTTCTACGATCCCACGCACAGGCTCGTCTACCAGGCGATCTCAGAGCTCTATCAGGGCCATGAGCCGATCGACTTCGTCACCGTCAGCGCAAAGCTCAGCGACAACAAGAAGGTCCAGGACATCGGCGGCAGCGCGTTTCTGGCGCAACTGGCGTCGTCCGTTCCCACGTCATCGCACGTCTACCAGTACGGCCAGATCGTCAAAACCAAGGCGGTGCACCGCCGCGTGATCGAAGCCGGCCAGCGCATCACCGGTTTCGGGTACGAGGAAGACAGGCCGATTGCCGAACTCCTCGATGCGGTTGAAAAAACGATCTTCTCGATCACGAACACGTTCCTCAAAGACAAGTTCATCCACATCCGCGACGTGCTCGATGCCCGCTACGAGAAGTTCTCCGAGATGCACGAAGCCAAAGACGAGAATGCCGTCAAAGGCGTCCCGACCGGCTTCATCGCGCTCGACCACAAACTCTCCGGCCTGCAGCCCGCCGATCTCATCGTCATTGCCGGGCGCCCCAGCATGGGCAAAACCGCGCTCGCGCTCAATATCGCCCAGAATGCCGGCATCAAGTTCCATAAAACCGTCGGGATCTTCTCGCTCGAAATGAGCAAGGAGCAGCTGGTCGATCGCCTCTTCGCCTCCATGCTCGGCGTCGATTCGTGGAAGCTGCAGCGCGGCAAACTCGACGACAGCGATTTCCAGAACATGGGACCGATCATGGACGAGCTCAACAAGGCCAACATCTTCATCGATGATTCCGTCGCGTCCTCCATGCCCGAACTGCGCGCCAAGGCCCGCCGGCTCCAGATGGAGCACGGGCTCGACCTCCTCATCATCGATTACCTGCAGCTCATGAGCACGGGCAATAACAGCTACGCCGGCAACCGCGTCCAGGAAATCTCCGAAATCAGCCGCTCGCTCAAGCAGATCGGCCGCGAGTTGCACGTCCCGATCCTCGCACTCTCGCAGCTCTCCCGCGCCGTCGAAAGCCGCCCCGGCAACATCCCGCAGCTCTCGGATCTGCGCGATTCCGGTTCCATCGAACAGGATGCCGATGTCGTGCTGATGATGTACCGCGAGGACTACTACGAAGAAGACAGCGACCGTCCCGGGATGACCGATCTCTACATCCGCAAGCACCGTAACGGGCCCACGGGCCGTATCGAACTGATGTTTAAGAAAGAACAAATGCGGTTCTACGATGTCGATAAGGCGCACTCGCGGGCGGGTGCGGGCGAATAGAATATACGGTAATCTTCTTCCATGCCTCTTCTCCCCCCCCGCCCCGACCTGTCTCTCCTGGCAATCCTCGGGTACGCGTTCTTCGCCTTCATCCTGGGATTGCTGCTGACGCCGGGGTTCATTTCGTTTCTGCGCCGCAACAAGTTGGGGAAGCAACTGAGAGTCGAAACGGTGGACGGCCGCGAGGCGTCCGTCTTTCGCAAATACCATGAGAAGAAGTTCGGCACGCCCACGATGGGCGGCATCCTGATGTGGGGGTCGATTGTGCTCACGATCGCGTTCTCCCGCCTGCTCTCGTACTTCGGATTGGTCGAGAACTCGCTCCTCCAGCGCGGCCAGGTCTACATTCCCCTCTTTACGCTCCTCTCGCTCGGCGTGCTGGGAGCGGTCGACGATTACCTCAATATCGTCGGTGCAAACGAAGAGCAGTGGAACAGGCTGCTGCCCAAAATCCGGACGTGGTTCATCGCCGTTCTCTGCGTGGCCGCCGTCGCTCTTGCCGTAGCATTCTGGTCGGGCTCGCTCCATTCGCTGCTGGTGATTCCCTTTGCAGGCCGGCCGAATTCGGGGTTGATCGGTCTGGTCGTGCTGTTTGCCCTGCTCCTGGTCGCCCTGCTGTTTCTCGGGTTCAGCGGAGCCGTCGTGGACGACGTTTTGCACCGCTTCGTCATGCGTGAAGGAAAAAAGCGCGGTCTCGGCGTGCTCCCGAAAATTACGACCTTGATACTTCTCAGCTCCGTCGCAGCATCGTGGTTCTACTTCAAGAACGAATACGACAGCGTCGCGATTCCGTTTATCGGCGAGATTGCATTGGGTTGGTGGTACATTCCGTTTGCGATGTTCATCATTATCGGGACGGCCAACGCGGTCAACGTGACCGATGGCCTCGATGGCCTCTGCGGCGGGCTCCTCGTGATCGCGTTCAGTGCGTTCGGCGTCCTGGCTTTCCTCAGCGGTCTCACGGTACTCGCGGCCTTCTGCGCCGTTACCGCAGCGGCCGTCGCGGCGTTCCTGTGGCACAACGTGCCGCCGGCGCTCTTCTTCATGGGCGATACGGGTTCCCTGCCGCTCGGGGGTGCTCTCGCGGTGATCGCCCTCATGACCGACCAAGTCGCTCTTCTTCCACTCATCGGTTTCGTCTTCGTCATCGAAATGCTTTCGGTGATCATCCAGCTCGTCAGCAAGAAGATGCGCGGCGGCAAGAAGATCTTCCGCGCCGCGCCGATCCATCATCACTTCGAAGCGCTGGAATGGGGCGAGAGCAAGGTCACCATGCGGCTCTGGATCGTCGGCGCTTTTTTTGCCTTGCTTGGTGTGATTATCGGCCTCCACTCGTAATTCTGAAATGAATGCCCGAGTGATGCGCTGGCTTGCCCTGAGCGTAGCGAAGGGTAGAATTCGACCATGTTGAAGGTCGCGATCAACGGGTACGGGCGCATCGGGCGAAACGTGCATCGTCAATTTCTGCAAGACTACTCCAGCGTCGTCGAGGTGGTGGGAGTGAACGCGTCGTCCAAAGCGGATGTCCGGGCCTATCTCCTCAAGTACGATTCTCTCCATGGCCGTTTTCATGGTGACGTGAAGGTCGATGGGGATCATTTTACTGTTAATGGAAAGCCCGTGTGCGTCGTCCGTGAGCGCGACCCCGCAAAATGCCCATGGAAGGAGCTCGGCGTCGATATCGTGGTGGAAGCGACGGGGCATTTTGAGACGCATGAAGAAGTCTCTGCGCACCTGAAAGCGGGCGCGAAGAAAGTGATCGTCACCGCGCCGATGAAAGACGACACGCTGATGGTGGTGAAGGGCGTCAACGACGATCAGATCACGGCGAAGAACGACATCATCAGCAACGCTTCGTGCACGACCAACTGCATCGCACCGGTGATCAAAGTGATGGACGGACAGTTCGGCATCCAGCATCTGCTCGTGGGGTCCGTCCACGCGTTTACCGCGACACAGAACCTGCTCGATAACAAACCGCAGGAAGAAGGCGAACTGCGCCGCTCGCGCGCGGCAACGCTCTCCGTGATCCCCACCAGGACCGGAGCGGTCAAAGCCTGCGCGAAGATCTTCCCGCATCTGCAAGGCAAAATCGACGGCATGGCGTTCCGCGTCCCGGTGCCCACGGTCAGCTGCGCTTATATGGCGTTTACGCTCAAAAA
>CAYJTW010000069.1:2808-5187 GCA_964373225.1 uncultured Candidatus Peribacteria bacterium | reverse complement strand
GCCCTGGCCGGGGTGTTCCTTTACGTAGATCATCACACCCGGGGGGAGGCACGCCGCGAGCATCTGGATCATCAGTTCCTGGTGGATAAAGGCACCACCGCGGGGGGCGGTGCTCTCCTCGGGCTGGCAATGCAGCGGAACGTAGACGAATGGCTTTGAGAGATCGAGGTTCTGGTCGGACTGCTCGTCGTAATAGAGCGCGGTGCGGTGCTGGTTGAGTTTGCGCGTCCACTTTTCGGGCGAGACGACGGCCCAGAAGAACCGCCCAGGGCTCCTCTTCAGCAAATCGATCGACCGGCCACTCCATTTTGAAAAAAAGTTGCTCTTCGCCAGATGCTTGTCACGCGTCACGACGATCTTGGGGCGATCGCCGCGGGTGGAGGCGGCATGGAAGTACCGGTCGAAGGACGGCCAGAGGGGGATCTCTTTGTTCGGATCTCTGTATTCTTCCCGGACCTTCTCGAGCGCCGGCACCAGCTCCACCGTCGACTTCTCGTAATCCTCCTGCACGAAGATGCCGTCGACGCTGTAGCAGTGCTCCAGGCTCAGGGTCTTGATTCCCTTTAACTTGCACAGCTCGTAGATGACGTAGTCGTAGCACTGGTGCGGCGCGTGGAAGAGCAGGAAGAGGTCAATTTTTTCTTTATCAAGGAGGTGATTCCAGTAGCGCAGGTGCTCCAGATACTGGCGCTTGCGTTCCAGATACGGGATATCGGCGACGCGCGCGTACCGCTCGATCATCAGCATGAACTGGTTCTCGCAGTGCTGCATCCGGGCGATCAGCTCCTCGTCGGGCACGGGAATCTTGGTCCAATCAACATCCGGGTACTTGCAGTCGCGCAGCTGCCGCGCTGGCATCCAGACGTGCTTCTTCGCCGCGAACGTCGGAAGCGTGCCGCTGTCGTTGATCGAGATGCAGGTGCCGATGTCGCGATCGCGGAATGCTTCATCCATCGTTAACCCCCCGCGATACTTGTTGAATGCTTTCAGGATGACGTTGACCATTGCAGAGGAGAGGAAATGCAGCGGAGTCAGCTCACGATGTGCTTGAGCGCCCACGTGCCGTCGGGATTCTTCTTCCACAGGTGCGGTGGGCGGAATTTGTCGGAGAGCGCCATAAAAGATTCGCGTGTCACAGTCGGTTCTTTGAATTCTTTGCTGACGGCGCCGAATTCGCTCTCCGGAATGCTGATGTAGCGGAAGTTCTCCTCCTCGAAGCGGGTCGGATACTCGCCGTCGAAGCGACGGACGAGTGCGACTGCCTCCTCGCGCGTGATATCCCCCGAACGCACTTCCTGCGCGGCGTCGTGGCTGGTGCGACCGATGCCGAATTTGATCCATCCGCTGTAAAAGAAGAGATCATCAATCTTGTCATCAATGCTGTTGTACTTGCTGTAGGTGCCCGGCGTCCGCTCGGGCGATGCTTCGAACCCGCCGTGCTTGACCGCGTAGTAGTAGCAGCCCTGCGGATGCCATTTGTGGTAGTACCCGAGGTAATGGACCTGGATCTTCCTATCCGTCAGCAGCGCGGGATCGGCTGGCATGTAGGTGAGCAGGTCGTTTTTGTGCAGTTTGTAGCGCTCCATCAGTTCCTTGACCGAAATACCGCTGATGAAGACCGACGAGGGATCGTCGGTCGTGAAATACGACCAGTCCCGCTGGGCTTTACTGGCATCGATGATCGGATTGCCGTACTCGGCTTCGTTCTCTCCGTAAAAAATGAGAGGAATATCGAACCGGGCGGCGATTTTGGGGGCCAAAAACTTTTGCCCGAGCATGAATGCCTGGAACGGATGAAACAGTGTGTCGGTCGCGAGCCGCGTGAGCAGCCGGTGCACCTTGCCGTTGGGTGTATGGAGGTAATTATCGAACCCCGCGTGAATCCACGACTGGAAGTTGCGCCATCCCCATGATGTGTACGTGTGCGGCGCCCAGGTGACCGTGAGCGGATGCATGTTGTACTGGTACTTGAGCACGTGCGATGCGTAGAAGCTGTCTTTGCCGCCGGAGCCGGGAATCAGACAATCGTACTGGCCGTCGTCGCGCCGGAACCGGTCGCAGAGTTCGCGCAGTTCTTTTTCGCGCGCGGCCCAATCAATACCGGTCTTCTTCTTTTCCGCGAACAAGCACGCATCGCAGATACCTTCTTCGTTGAAGTGAATCGTCGTCTTCTTCGTGTTGATCGTGTGCTTGTATTCCTGTGCGGAGGTCGGCCGCTGGTTGCTCATCACGCACCGCTTGCAGAATTTCACTTCGGCCGGCAAACCGTACATGGTGTCTGGTTTTTCCACCCGCACATGGTAGTGATGGCTTGCATCTCCCGCAACCACGTAAAGGCGCGCAGTGGCTTTCCATAGCCATCAGAGGCGCGCCCACGTG
>CAYJTW010000069.1:0-2708 GCA_964373225.1 uncultured Candidatus Peribacteria bacterium | reverse complement strand
CGCTCTTCTCGGGGTGGAACTGGCAGCCGATCACATTGCCCCGTCCAATGACGGAGGCAAAACGACAACCACCGTACTCTGTCTCTGCGAGGATGTCGGAGGGGGTGCTTGGCCGGAGAATGTAGGAGTGGATAAAGTACATTTCCGATTCGGAGGGAATTCCTTCCAGCGCCGTTTTTTTCCACGCACCCGGCCGGGCTTCTTCAAGAGAATTCCATCCCATGTGCGGGATCACCGTCCCCGGTTTCAGTTCCGGAAAGTGGACCACATCGCCGGGGATGATCCCGAGCCCCTCCCACTCGCCGAACTCATAGCCCTTCGAGAGGAGAATCTGCGCGCCGAGACAGATGCCGAGCACGGGTTTCCCCGCCGCAGCGAAATCCTTGACGATATTCAGAAGCCCGCGCACGCGCAGCCCCTCCATTCCCGCTTCGAACGCTCCCTGGCCGGGGAGCACGAGCGCATCGGCACGGCGCAGTTCCTCCGCGTCTTCCGTCAGCAGGACATCGTCGGCGAAGCGCTTGCACCCCTTGAACGCGCTGTAGAGATTGCCGACGCCGTAGTTGATGATGCGGATCTTGGGCATGTGATCAGGAGGAGCGACGAATAGGGAAACCTTCCCTGATGAGAGATTCTTTGAGTGCGCCGACGGTCGTGTCGTCGTAGTGGAGTATGGATGCGACCGCGACCGCGTCCGCTTTCCCCCGGAGCGCCTCCGCCAGCGACTGCGCATCACGCGCGCCACCATGGAGGACGACGGGCACGGTCACAAATGCCGTCACGATCTTCAACAATTCCAGATCAAAGCCCGAGCGGGTGCCATCGCGGTCCACCGCCGTCAGCAAAATCTCACCGACACCCTGGTCGATCGCCTGCTTGATCCACGCGATCGCGTCTTTTCCCGAATGTTCCCGGCCGCCATCGGTGTAGGCCTCGTACTGGCCGGGTCCGTGGCGGTTGGCTTCCACGGAGAGCACGATGCACTGCGCGCCGAACCGGTGCACCGCCTCGCCGAGGAGCCGAGGGTTGCGTATCGCGCCGGTATTGATCGCGACTTTGTCGGCCCCCGCCTGGAGGAGATTGCCGATATCGTGGATTGATTGAATGCCGCCCCCCACCGTCAGCGGAATAAAAAGCTCATCTGCAACGCCCCGCAGCAGATCAAAGTCGGGGCTGCGGCCGTAGAGGCTCGCCACGGTATCCATTGCGATCAATTCATCAGCCCCGGCGTCGTAGTACTTGCGCGCTAATGCCTTCGGCTGCCCAACAACCCGAAGCCCTTCGGTGCGGACGCCTTTGACCACGTTGGGCCCTTTGATATCCAGCCGCGGGATGATGCGGATCTTCTTCATCGGACTGCCGATACCGTACCATGAGATCTCGCGCGCCTTCCACCGGCGTTTGTGGGCGTTCGGGCGATGATCTATCCTTTTTTGCGTGCTGTCCGCATTGCGCGCCCATTTTCTCCGGCAGGAAAAGTTGTTGTTCCTCCTCGTGATCGCGGGGACGATAGCGGTCTTTTTTGCCCTCATCCTCCTGATGGACTTCCAGCCGGGGGATGATTTGCAGACGATCTCCTTCGCGCGGCGACAAACGACACTCTACGACGTCTTTACTGCGTCGACGTTCGATTTGGGGGAGTACTACCGGCCGCTGCTGCTGATTATCGCAAAACTTCCACTGACCGCGTCTTTTGCCGCTCTGCCCTACCGCATCGAATTGGCTCTCCTGGGACTGGCCGTGTTCCTGCTCGCCATCCAGTCTCTGCGACATCTCGGCGTATCACTCTTTGGCGTCGCACTGATCGTCTTCGCCTTGATTGGTTCCCCTTTCACACTCGAAATCTTCACCTGGTGGGCCGATATCGGAGCGCTCTATGCCCTCTTCGGTCTCGTCGTGGGTACATACTTCATCACCGCCGGAAAACCGCCACCGTGGTGTATCGCGTTCCCCGTCCTCGCGGCCGGTCTGCTGATGCAGGAACTGTCGCTGGTCGTTGCACTGCTGTACTTCTGTACCTTTCTTGTATGGCGGGATTACAAGGGCGCGACCGGCATGGTTCTTCTGGTACTGGCATATTCCATCCTGCGCATCATGGTGCTCGGAGCCGTGTCCTCCCGGGGATATTTTTTGCATCTTCCGCAGGGGTTCTTCTTCACGGAGATCACCAGCAAAGAACAGTGGCTCTCGATGTTCGGTGGACAGTACTATCTGCTCTATCTCTACAATGTTTTTTCCCAGTTCTTCGCCGTCTTCTTCGCGGAACCCCACACCGGCATCCTGTCGTTCCATCTCTGGCGTCACGTCGTCTGGTTCGTGCTGCAGACGGGATCGTCCGTCGTGCTCTTCGCGTTTCTCTGGCACCATAGAGATACGAGAACGATGCGCATCGCCGGCCTCCTGTTGGCGGTGATTGTCGCAAATGTCCTGGTGGGATTCGGCAGCACGCGCTTCCGCACGATTGCCCCCGCAGGTCTGGCACATATGATCCTCTTCGTATGGGCGGCGGATACCGCATGGAAGGCGTTTCGCAAACAAGCGTCTGTGCGTGACTGGTGGTTGAGTGCGCTCACCATCGCACTCTTTTTTGGCTGGGGCGGACAAGCGGCGCTACGACTCGCGGACATCGCGCACGGCGTGCAAAACCAAGGGAAGCCGTACATCAACACCCCCTCCCTCTCCCCCGCAATTGACACCGATCTCTATAA
>CAYJTW010000068.1:3526-5190 GCA_964373225.1 uncultured Candidatus Peribacteria bacterium | reverse complement strand
CGGAATGGTTCGGCAACAACTGGGCCACGATGAGAGACCGCGATTCCCGGTACCAAATGACGCAGTTCGTGCGTGATGGAATGCTCCTAGAAATCGCGCGAAACGGCCAACGCCGCGACGCGCTGATGTTCGTGCGGACCGGTGCGCTCAGCCCGAGGGATTTTGCGCGACACTTGGGGGACTGTCTCCAGCATCCGGCATTCGATTGGAGCATGCCCGATATCACCTCTCCCAAGGTGGCGCATGAAGCGAATAACAAGCGTATCCATGAGAGCCTCCGTCGCTCGCAGCTCTACAAGCAAATTACAGAGATGTGCTCTTCCGTTGGCGACATGTTCCCCGATGCGCGCGACAGCGACGGTCGCAGCGAACAATTCAACAATGCTCTCGACCCTATCCGTTCACTGGTACTGCTCTTCTCGTGTTGTGGAGCACCTTCAATCGAAGAAGTCGAAGCGCTGCATGCCGCGATTCGCAGGATCGTCGATACTCTTGCGAAGCAATTCGGGCAGCAAGCTATATTCATGGCCGATGAAGACGCAATGGGCATCCAACGTTTCTCCTGTCCGATGTACCGTGTGGGTCCCGCCAATACGCAGGTCGAACGGGCATTCGGAACATTCCTAAATCCGTCAGCACAGCAATTGAAAAAAAATTCCGTCGGAATGTATCCGTTCCCAAACGATCTGATCATCATCCATACGGAGTCGGCGGGGGGTCGAATGTCCAGCCGAATGATTTCCTTCAACTGTCCGACCTCCGACCGCTCCACGTGGACGGTGCGCGTCCATACGGCGGCGCAAAGGTTTCCCAATGAACAGCAAATCAAAAAAGGAAATATCTTCGATCCGCAGAACACTCCCACGATTGGTTTCGACATCAATACGAATCAGGAGGAGACCCCCTTCGCACGTTGGTTTGAAAGCGAAGGCGGCTTGCTGCGCTCGATCGAGCCGACGCTCAAGAGTCTGGAAAAACGACTGATAGACAGAGGGTCCAAGGAGAAGGCCGCGGTGGACAAAGTTGCCGAAGAAAAACGGAAGCGGGAGGAGGTCGAAAAGAAAGAAGTCGCGAGCCGCGCGGCAATCGCGGAGATGACCACCAACCGCTTCATCCTGGTCAGGCCGGGAGACCCCAATCTCCATACGGGCATTGAGTACCGGATGCGTCATGGTGCTATGACGGTGGTCTATGTGACTGCTAAGTACATCCCTCCCTATGACAATGCCACCAACTGGAGACTGCCCGTGACCATCAGTCGCGATGGCGGGTACGTCCGCGGTCCAGAAATGTTCAATGTAACGCATCAGCCAAGCGCAGCTGCAACAGTTACGTTCCAATTCCGCAATGCCGACGGGACGGAGGCGCGAGCGCCCATCTCCGTCGCGTCATATCAGGCGTATACACAGCTTCCCGAAGACGCACGAATGCTCTTCCACAGCTTGCTGATTACTCCCATGGAGGATAACGAGCAGACGCTGTTCCGGATGATTCGCCTGTTTCCGTATCGCTACGGGCACAACTCCTGGACATCGGGTATCCGGTACATGAATGACGACTGCCTGGTCGGGAGGATTTTACCTCTCTACGAGGCGAGTCCCAACAAGAGCCGATTCCTAGGGGATCTTTTTCTGCAATTGCGCAACATGAACCAGTCGACGGGT
>CAYJTW010000068.1:1758-3426 GCA_964373225.1 uncultured Candidatus Peribacteria bacterium | reverse complement strand
TCGTGCAGTACCGATCCCGCCCCGGCCAGCCGCGACGTTTTGAGCGGATCGGCCCCCCGTACGGGAGTCCCGTCGGGAGCTCCATCGAAGGCTATATCCAGGATCGCGACCGGACTCTCTGGAGAGAGCCATTCCAGATGCGCGACGAAGTATTGCAGTCGATTCTGCATCCCCGGGACTTCGCAGCAGTAACGTTCCCCGCATCGGGTGAGTTCGAAGCATCCATCGACACGCGCATGATGTACAACGGACTTCGTCTTACATTTGAGGAAAGCACGCAACAGCTCGAAAAAACAGGACGCAATTGGGGCATCCTTATTGATAGACAGAGGGACGTTGCGCGCGGCATCAGCGCCGACTGTTCTTTGCAGCCGCCGCGTCTGTCTGCAGCCTCGCGAAAGGCCGCACAGGAATATTTGAAGACCGTGGGAGAGTACAACCAGCAATTGTATTCGACGCAGCGCCGTCGGGAACTCGCGCCCGTCGTCCTTGCCGCGCTCCGGCCGAAACTGCAGGAACTGCAGCGTCTGGCGACGGTCGGCATTACATCCGAAGAGCGTAATCGCTACGGGCTCTATAACCCGGAAGAGGAGAAGCTGATAAGCGCGCTCAACCGCCCCTCAATCTCCCCCTACAATCTTCTCGAGGCTGCCATTGCCGCTTCCGCCGATGGCCAGAACGTGTCCACTGCCGTCACGAACCTTATTGAAGCCTACGAGAAGCAATTCCCCGGATATCTCAAGCGCGTCGAGGAGTACAGAAAAGGAAGAGAAGGCCGTTTCAAGTCCACTGCGGACACGCGGCAGGTTCTCCAGAAGGAGAATCCGCTTCCGACCGCGTACCGCACACTTCTTCCCGATGAAGAAGCACACATTCTTGCGGGTGCACCGCATCGTCCGGCACTCCTCTGGAGAGGGGACAGGAGCCCGGCAGACATGAATGCATACCGCGACGTTCTTGCATACATCCGCGGCATGCAGATCCGCACGCTCCCCTTCGACCGCCTCCGTGCTGTCGTGCTGGATGTTACAGGCGAGGGTGAGAGCAAGCAGTACATGATTACCCTCTGCTACGCGTCTTCCACCAACGGCAACACGCGCGTCAACATTCCTCCAGCGGAATTCACTCTGCAATTCACCGCGCGCATGACGGGCACTCCACCTCAACTTACGTTCGGCCCCAAGGAGTTGTTGCTCCCGGGCGGGCAACCCGATCCGTACAGGCAAATTACGGTCGATGCCGCGCGAATGTTCTTCCAGAACCAGCAGATGATGGATGTGCAGCGGCTGGGACTCGCACCCAACGCTGGCGGCATGTCCGCCGCTGAATCATTCGCGCGCTTGCTTGGTCCAGGCAACACCATGCGGATGACGCGGTTGCCGGGACAAGACCAGACTGTAATGGCGTTCATCCGTAACGGTCGACAATACCTCATGCGGCAAAATCCGGGAACGCGGCAATGGGAATTCAGAGTGACACCGCTGCCGACCGCCCAGGCCGGACAAGCCGTTCTAGGACAGGCGCATACCACGCCGACACGCGAGAAAATCGGCCAGCAATTAATCGATGGTATCGTGAAGGCTGGCGGCAATTTCGATACGGGCTGGCAATCGGTCAGCGAAACCATGCAGCGCATCAGTGGGGTGCCGCAGAATAACCAGGGGGATC
>CAYJTW010000068.1:0-1658 GCA_964373225.1 uncultured Candidatus Peribacteria bacterium | reverse complement strand
GTCAGCGAAACCATGCAGCGCATCAGTGGGGTGCCGCAGAATAACCAGGGGGATCTCAGCACGTGGGCCGATCTCCAGGCTATGTCGGCGGGAACACTCGAGCATGGGTTCGATCCGCAGACCGTCGGAATGTTTCTCGCTGTCAATGATCGCCTCATCCCTAATGGTCACTCTGGTCAGTTGCAAGCCGCGATGGAACAAGCCCTCAATACATTCCAGGGCAATCCCGACTTGCAGGCACAACTGATAGAGCAAATGCAGAAGTTCTTTGCTGAACGGAATAACCGTCCTCTCGAGGAATCTCAGGTGAGCATGCTGACCGAACAATTGCGGAATATAGGACAACGCGTGCAGCAAGGATCGGCGGGGCCGTTCCTTCCGTCACGCGTGTTCAGCGTCCAATAATCAGACCCTCCACCACAAACGGCATCACCACCCGCTACATCCACGCCTGCTGCGGGTCCAGACGCGCAGCGAGGCCGGCGAGATCGAGCACCGGGACGGCGTGCGCGCCGATTCGCACGTTGTGCGGCGTGGGGACATGCGGAGTAACGATGCATGCCGACGCCAGAGGGTACTGACGGAGAAATACGGCGAGTCCGCTTCGGGGGCCGAAGTCCTCGTGCGTCTGCCACTTACACTCAATCGCAAGCGGATGCCCTCCTCGCGGCACAAGAACGACGTCCACTTCGTGACCGCGCTTGTCGCGCCAGTAATGCACGGCGCGCGTCTGCAGACGGGCGTGGATTTCGTTGAGGACAATGTGTTCCCAGCAGATACCGGCATCGTCCGGGCGCAGTGTACGGATGCCGCGAAAGTAACACAGGAAGCCCGTGTCGAATCCGTAGACCTTGGGCGCGGAAATGATTTCCGACTTCCGGCGGCTGCTGAACGGGCGCAGGATGTGCGCAACGTGGGTGGCTGCGAGGATATTGAGGTAATGGCGCACGGTCGTATGGCTGATTTCGCAGAGCTTTGCCAACTTCACCGCTTCAAAGATCCCCCCGCTCTGCAGGAATACCAGTTCGAGAAAACGAAGGAACGACGCATGCCGTTCCAGACGAAAGAGCTGCAAAATGTCTTTCGCGAAGAATCCGTCTATCCACTCCTGGTACAGGGAGGGTGAAGCAGATTGCTCAAGGAAGAACGGCGGCAGCCCCCCGCGGAGCATGCGACTTTCGAGGGAGCCGCCGAACGCCGCCACGTCGTCACTGATCATGGGGGTGAGCCACAGCGTCGTTTTTCGCCCGACGAGCGTATCGCGGAAGGCGGTCGACGCTCCAAGGATAGATGAACCCGTTGCGACAATCCGTACATCCGCAAAATGGTCGGCGGCGATTTTGAGAACCTCGGAGGGACGTGGCAGGCGGTGCACCTCATCGAGGACGATCCGCCGTCGCCGGTGTGCGGAGAAAAACAGTTCCGGATCAGCGAGAGCCTGTCGAACGCTTGGGAGTTCGCAGTCAAAATACTCCACTCCGGGAATCGCTCGTGCCAGTGTTGTCTTGCCCGCCCTGCGCACGCCGGAGAGCCACACAATGGATCGTTGCTTCCATTGCCTGAGGAGTGCCTGTTCCCAGAATTCCCGATGAACCATATGCAAGTATACTATCAGATAGTAACACTTACTGCAACTATTCTTTCACTTGGTTTATCGG
>CAYJTW010000067.1:2504-5282 GCA_964373225.1 uncultured Candidatus Peribacteria bacterium | reverse complement strand
GGCCATGAAAGTCGTTATCCTCTGCGGCGGACAAGGCACGCGCTTGCGCGAAGAAAGCGAGTTTCGACCAAAGCCATTAGTCGACGTGGGCGGACGGCCGATCCTCTGGCACATCATGAAGAACTTTGCGCACTACGGACTGCGCGATTTCGTCCTGTGTCTGGGGTACAAAGGCCAGATGATCAAAGAGTACTTCCTCAACTACGAAGCGATGAACAACGACTGCACGATCCAGCTGGGGTCGCGCCACACGCTCGCATTCCACGGCGCGCACGCGGAGCAGGATTTTTCGGTCACGCTCGCGGATACGGGCCTGGACTCTCTGACGGGCGCGCGCATCAAGCGCGCAGCGAAATACCTGGGGAACGATGAACCGTTCATTGTCACGTACGGCGACGGCGTCAGTGACGTGGATATCGGCAAGCTTCTCGCCTTCCACCGTTCACACGGAAAACTCGCCACGGTGACGACCGTCCGCCCCTCCTCGCGCTTCGGTATCCTCGAACTGGGAAAACAGGACCAGGTCACATCGTTTGCCGAGAAGCCGCAGACGGATGGTTCTGCAAGCGCAGGGTTCTTCGTCTTTGAGCCCGGAGTGCTCGACTACCTCGATGATCGCGACGACTGCGCGCTGGAAGGCGATCCGCTCAAGCGGCTGGCGCAGGACGGACAGCTGATGGCGTACCGGCACGAAGGATTCTTCTTCGGTATGGATACCTACCGCGAGTATCTGCATTTGAACGATCTGTGGAAATCGGGCAAGGCGCCGTGGGCGGTGTGGAAGGAGCCGCGAAAAGCGTCCCCGACCATTCTTCAGGTGAAACAAAAGAGGAATCTCTCCCCCGTCGCATGACCGCTACCGCCCGCGCTTCCTTCTGGCGCGACCGGCCGATATTTGTTACCGGAGCGAGCGGACTCGTGGGTGGAGCGCTGGTCGCTCAATTGTTGAAAGCGGGCGCCGATATCGTCGTGCTGGAACGCGACCGGGTGCCACAGTCGGAGCTCGCGCGGTCAGGGCTGCAGGAAAAAGTGAAGACCGTGCACGGAGATGTGGAGGACGTGCTGTTGATGGAGCGCGTGCTGGGAGAATACGAGATCGATACCGTCATCCACCTGGCTGCGCAGACGATCGTGACGATCGGGAACCGCAATCCCCTGTCCACGTTCGAATCGAACGTGCGCGGGACATGGTCGCTGCTGGAAGCCTGCAGAAGAAGCCCGACAGTGAAGCAGATCGTGGTCGCATCGTCGGACAAAGCGTACGGCGACCAGGAGACGCTGCCGTATACGGAAGATGCGCCGCTGCAGGGGCGCCATCCGTACGACGTGAGTAAGTCGTGCGCGGATCTGATCGCGCAGTCGTACGCGAGTACGTTCGGCCTGCCGGTGGTGATCAGCCGGTGCGGGAATTTTTACGGCGGAGGAGATCTCAACTGGAACCGCATCGTGCCGGGCACCATCCGCTCCGTTCTCCGGGGGACACGGCCGGTGATTCGCTCGGACGGCAAGAGCATCCGCGATTACTTTTATGTCGAAGATGGCGCGGCCGCGTACATGACACTGGCTGAGCAACTTGCATCCAGGCCGGAACTGAAAGGCCATGCGTTTAACTTCAGCAACGAACTGCAGGTCACGGTACTTGATATAACGCAGAAGATTCTTACCGCCATGGGGAGCGATCTGAAGCCCGACGTACAGAACGTTGCGAAGAACGAAATCCGCCATCAGTACCTGAGCGCCGAAAAGGCCAGAACAATGCTCGGCTGGAAGCCGCTCTTTACGCTTGATGAAGGACTATTAAAAACAATACAGTGGTATCGTCAGCACTGCCAAGATGCCTAGAACCCCCAAAGAACTCCGCGAAGAAATGCGCCGGCTTGTCGCGGAATACCATGGAATCGTCTTCCGCAAGCGTCCGTTCGAGCCGGGCAAGACGCCCGTGCCCGTCTCGGGACGGGTGTTCGACGAAACGGAGCTGCAGCACCTGGTGGATAGTGGCCTCGACTTCTGGCTCACGACCGGCCGGTTCGCTCTGCAATTTAAGAAAGAATTTTCCCGGTATTACGGGCTCAAGCACGCGCTGCTGGTCAACTCCGGCTCGTCGGCCAACCTGCTCGCGGTGACGACGCTGACGTCGAAGACGCTCGGAGACAGACGACTGAAGCCCGGCGACGAAGCGATCACCGTGGCAGCAGGATTCCCGACCACGATCAACCCGTTGATTCAGAACGGACTGATACCGGTATTCATCGACATTACAACGGGCACGTACAACGCCGATGTCTCGCAGCTGGAAGCGGCACTCAGCCCCCGCACGCGGCTGGTGATCTTCGCCCATACGCTGGGCAACCCCTTTGACCTCGCGACCGTGACGGCGTTCGCAAAAAAACATGACCTCTGGCTGATCGAAGACTGCTGTGACGCGGTCGGATCGACATATAACGGACGACTGGTTGGAACAGATGGAGATCTCGCGACCGTGAGCTTTTACCCCGCCCACCACATCACCATGGGCGAGGGCGGCTGCGTGCTGACCGACCGCGATGACCTGGAGAAGATCGCCGGTTCCTTCAAAAACTGGGGCCGCGACTGCTGGTGCCTGCCGGGTGTCAGCAACACCTGCGGCAAGCGATTCCAATGGAAGCTCGGAACACTTCCGGAGGGCTACGACCACAAGTACATCTACTCGCACATCGGCTACAACCTGAAGCTGACCGACATGCAGGCGGCCGTCGGCTGCGCGCAGATCAAAAAACTCCCGCAGTTCACCGAAGCGCG
>CAYJTW010000067.1:0-2404 GCA_964373225.1 uncultured Candidatus Peribacteria bacterium | reverse complement strand
TGTATCCCGGATTGACGGAGGAAATGCTCGCTTTTGTGCTCGAGACGATCCATGGCTTCTGCAAGCGCTGATATGCTACGCTCCGACCTATGAAACGCATCAGTGTCGTCACCCCAACGTATAACGAGCAGGACAACGTTCGCGAAGTGTATACGCAGACGAAGGCGGTCCTCGCGAAGTTCCCGCAGTACGAGTACGAGCATCTCTTCATCGACAACGCGTCGACGGATCGGACGGTCGCGATCCTCCGCGAGATGGCCGCGGCCGACCGCAATGTGAAAGTGATTCTGAACGCGCGGAACTTCGGGCATCTGCGCTCTCCGCACTACGGACTGCTGCAGAGCACGGGGGATGCGACCATTTACCTTGTGGCCGACCTGCAGGATCCTCCGTATCTGATTGAGGATTTTCTCAGAGCGTGGGAAACAGGCGCCAAGATGGCGCTCGGCGTAAAAACCCAGAGCGGCGAATCGTACGCGCTCTTTCTGCTGCGCTCGGTCTACTACCACCTGGTGACCAGGCTTTCGGGGACGAAACTGATCAAGCACTACACGGGCTTCGGACTCTATGACCGCTGCGTGATGGATGTGCTCAGGAAAATCGATGATCCGTATCCGTACTTCCGCGGACTCGTGATGGAAATCGGTTTCGAGCCGGCCCTCGTCCCTTACCACCAGCCGACGCGCAAGCGCGGCATCACGAAACAGAATGCCTACACGCTCTATGACCTCGCGATGCTCGGCATTACCACGCATTCCAAAATCCCGCTGCGGATCGCGACGATGGCCGGGTTCCTGCTCTCGTTCCTCGGTTTCGTCGTCGCGTTTGCATTCCTCGTCATCAAGCTCCTCTACTGGAACACGTTTGCGGCGGGCATCGCGACCCTCGTGATCGGTGAATTCGTGTTCTTTTCGCTGCAACTCTTCTTCATCGGTCTTTTGGGGGAATATATCCTCTCGATTCATACCCAGGTGTTGCGCCGGCCGCTCGTGGTGGAAAAGGAGAGGATCAACTTTTGATGTATAGTGGGCCTGTGGAAGGCGCAGGACAATCACTCTACCGGCGCGCGAAAAAGTTGATCCCCGGCGGGACGCAACTGCTTTCCAAGCGCCCGGAGCTTTTTCTGCCCGATCTCTGGCCGACGTATTATTCCAAAGCGAAAGGCGCGGAGGTGTGGGACTTGGACGGCAACAAGTACATCGACATGGCCTATAACGGCATCGGTGCGTGCGTGCTCGGCGCTGCGGATCCGGATGTCGATGCGGCAGTGAAGCACGTGATCGAGAACGGACAGATGTCATCGCTCAATGCGCCGGAGGAAGTGGAACTTGCGGAGCTTTTGCTCGAACTCCACCCGTGGGCGCAGATGGCGCGGTTCGGCCGCTGCGGCGGCGAGGCGATGGCGATCGCGGTGCGCATCGCGCGGGCGGCCACGGGCCGCGACATGGTCGCCTTCTGCGGCTACCACGGCTGGCACGACTGGTATTTGGCGGCGAACCTCGCGCAGGACAAGGCGCTCGACGGACATCTGCTCCCGGGACTGGAGCCGAAGGGCGTGCCGCGGGGGTTGCGGGACACGGCGCATCCGTTCCGGTACAACCACATGGATGAATTGGAGACCATCGTGGAGAAGCACGGGAAGAACATCGCCGCGATCGCGATGGAACCGATCCGCGACCATGGACCCGAGAACAAGTTCTTGGAAAAGGTGAAGGAGACGGCCAAACGCATCGGCGCGGTGCTGATTTTCGACGAAGTGACGTCCGCGTTCCGGCTCAACACCGGCGGCGCGCATCTGCTCCAGGGCGTCGATCCCGATATGGCGGTTTTTGCGAAAGCGATGGGCAACGGCTACCCGATTGCCGCGATCATCGGCGTCAGCGACGTGATGGAGGCGGCGCAGAGCACCTTCATCAGCTCGACCAACTGGACCGAACGCATTGGACCCGTCGCCGCGCTCGCAACGATCCGCAAACACCGCAAATACAAAGTGCATGAACATTTGATCCGGATCGGCACGCTCGTCCAGGAAGGATGGAAGCGCATCGCGCACGAAAAAGGCGTGCCGCTGCACGTGAGCGGCATCGCGCCGCTGAGTCACTTCACCATTGAAGGAAAAGAAGGTGAGGCGGCCCGCACGCTCTTCGCCCAACTGATGCTCGAGCGCGGATTCCTCGCGCACAAAGGGTTCTACCCGACCTTCGCCCACACCGACGCGCAGATCGCCGCATATTTGGACGCCACCGCAGAGGCTTTTGAAATTATCGGACGGGCGATGGCGGAGGGAACGGTCGGAAAATTGCTGAAGGGACCCGTGGCGCACGGGGGGTTCTATCGGTTGACATGACTGCTGTATATCTGATACATTGCGTATGTGATAACACTCTGGCGTGTCCTTCGGGGC
>CAYJTW010000066.1:3880-5427 GCA_964373225.1 uncultured Candidatus Peribacteria bacterium | reverse complement strand
AGTGGAGGATCATCATCGATTCCGGTCGTCGTCTCCTGCGCAGTGAGTTCCGTCTGTACCGACAATGGTGGTCCGTGTGACGGGTCGCCGCAGTGCCGCAGCAACCTCTGTCTGAACGGCACCTGCACCCCCTGCGCCGCCGACGGCCAGTGCCCGAGCAACCAGTGCGTAAACGGCGTCTGTGCGCTCCTGCAAAACGGCCAGTCGTGCTCGGAGGCGTGGGAATGCCGGAGTAACGAGTGCGTGGAGAATCTCTGCGTTGGACGCGACAACGGTGAGTCGTGCGTCAATCCCGGCCAGTGCCAGAGCGGACTCTGCCGCGGAGAGATCTGCGTCGCCTGCAATACCCAAAGCGACTGCAGCGACGGTAACCTCTGCATCGAGCGCCGCTGCGTCCCGTATCCGGTCATGGGCAACGGCATCGTGGAGCGCAGTGAAGCCTGCGACGACGGCAATACGGTCGACGGCGACGGCTGTAGTGCGCGGGGGCGGCTCGAGAACAGCCAACAGTGCCGCGAAGACCGTGAGTGCGAGAGCGGCCGCTGCTTCAATACCATCTGCCAGCCGTGCGACCGCAATGGCCAGTGCGCGACCAATCAGTGCGTGGGCGGCAAATGCGTCGATCTCTGCGGCAACGGCAGGGTGGACCCGGGTGAGGAATGCGACACGGGCACGGCCAACAGCGATATTCTGGCCGATGCGTGCCGTACCGATTGCCAGAGTCCCCGCTGCGGTGACGGTATCGCCGACCGCAACGAACAGTGCGACGACGGCAACGGCGTCAGCGGCGACGGCTGCGACCGTCTCTGTCGCATCGAAGTCCAGACGGTCAGCATTGATCTGCCGTTCACTCCGGAAACCGCCAGTGTCATCGCGCGTGGCCGTCCGCCCGCAGGCAAAACCGGCCCGGCCGCGATCGCCGTCATGGCCGCGGGAGGCGCGGCGGGATGGGCCTACATGAGAAGAAGGCGGCAAAAATAGTTTCGAGTTGCCCGTCCGACCGCGGCCGGGCGGGCGGGTGACGGGAATCCCGTCACTCGAAACCCGAAACCATATCTTCACCAAAGCTGCGTCGCACCATCTTTCATAAGAATACTCTTTTCTTCAACCTCCCCCGTCATCACATTCACCCGTTTCCCGATAATCAGGAGGGGAATACCTGACGGATTGCGGATGATCAATCCGGACATCTCATTCACCCGAAACGACACCGTCACCCCCGGCGGCACATGCCACCGCGTGAATCCCATCGTGGCAGGCTCGGCCGTCACCGTCTCCAGCGCCGCTCCCCGCACCTCACGGCGCTCCCACGAAGAGGGGATACTGATGGCGGCGATTTCGCTGCCCCTGGTTGTCAATTCCGCAATACCCTCCCGCTTCCCTACGCTCACACGGAGTGTCAGCGTCATCGGCGCGGAGTGTTCGAGCGCGAGCCCGGTTACTGGCGCGTCGGGCAGGGTCTGTGACCGCAACACCTCTGACCGTGCGTTCAACACCAGCGCGACCGTCACCACCATTGCCGAGAGGGGGAGAACGATAGCGAACGG
>CAYJTW010000066.1:0-3780 GCA_964373225.1 uncultured Candidatus Peribacteria bacterium | reverse complement strand
CGTGGTAGAATAGTCTCACATGGAGATGGATCCCCACACCTTCCAGCGGATTATCCAGAAAATCGAGCAGCAGATGCGGTGTCCCCAGTGCGGCAAGCACATGCCCGTCGAATTCCCGTCCGTCCGCATGGCGGCCGATGATTTTTTGCTGCTCCAGCTCAAGTGCGACACGTGCGATGCCTACATCGTCCTGCATGCGTCGCTCAATGGCGCACATATCGTCAGGATGGCTCACGGTCCCGACCGGTTGATCAACGCGTCCTCGAGTCTTCAGCTCAAAGACGAAGAGCTCAAGCAGCTGCGCCAGGGGCTCGAGCAGAGTGGGGGATCGTTCGAGAAGCTGTTTCAGAAAATGGGCTCACCCTCAGGTCCGAACCCAGCCTGCCCTGCCTGCCCGCCAAAGCCCGAAGGCGAAGGCTGGGAGCAGAGCGAAGGGGGTACGAGAATTGCGTGAACATATCACCCTTCTATACATTCCAAAAAATCACATGGATGTTCCTCATTCCTTTCGTTCAGCTCTCTTTTCAGAAGCACGTCTTTGTTGGTATGAGGTTTTCCGGGAAAACTCTTCTCGCAACAATCGTCGAATCGAAAGGCCAGAGAGGATACCAAGACACGAAGATGAATTAAACTCAGTTGCGGATAATGCAGAAGTGAAGTTGAGAGACACCGGAGAAAAGTTGCGGGCAATGGAGAGATCGATAGCCAAAAATCTTCATACGAGGGATGAATTAGATCAACGTGAAAAAAAGGAAGCAGAAGAATTAAAACAGCTTCGTGATCATCTTGAGGAGATTTCTGGTTCTGCAGGAATTCCCGGTCGCGAAGCAGTTATTACTCGTGCGCTCTACGATACTCACACGAGACAATTGAATAACTTTCGCCCGGAATTTTCGTTTGCACCGGGATTGTATGCTATTCAATGGATTGAGCTCTGTGTTCAGCTTCGAGAAGACTTGGCGAATGGGCCGCGCTCATTGGAACGAGAGGCAATGATTCGAGCAGATCTTGATACACTGGGAACCTTAGACAGCCTACCGACGCCCACTCGCGTCAAACATTTAGCAGAATTACGAGAAAGACACTATCGGCCAGACCCTGCAGTCCTGGAGCTGAGAAGGCAGATTCGGGAGGAGGAGGAAGAAGAAGAGAAGAATCGGGAGAACCAGAGAAAGCTCGATGGGCAGGAGTAGTAAGTGCGAATGCAATTTCAGTAGTCATGCTATTCTGGATTTCATGACGATTCGGAGATTCATCTCATTCATTGCATTGTCTTTCCTGACTGGTTGCTCGCTCCCGCAGGAAATCCCCGGGACCGGCAGCGGCGCCGTCAAAGACCTCCTCCGCACCGCCTCCGGTTACGTGATCGAAGGCGCCAGGCAAGCCGCCGCGACGATTGAGCTCGGGAAGATGGGGGTGGAGAAAGCGAAGGAAACGGCGGCAGATTTGCAGAAGAGAGCGGGGGAGTTGCAACAGGGAGTGCAGACTGTGAAGAAGGGGATTGAGAATGTGAAGGAGGGGAAGGAATTGATGGAGAAGGCGGTGGCGAAGTGAAAGGAAAATTGGTACACTATCTCTATGCGTAAGGATCTGACAATCATCGATAGCCGCACTGTCCGCGGCGTACTCGCCCCTGCGGGAACGATGTCCAAAGCTGTCTTGGAAGATGTCATTGATTTCATCGAACTTTCGGATCGTAGAATCGCACGTGAAACCAAAATACTCGTCCGTCAGGCAGATCAGGCGAAATCATGGATTCCGCTTTCCCAAAAGACGAAGACGAAGAAAAAGTAATGCTCGCCGCCCTGCTTCATCCGAAGGCCCAAAAGGAGCTCGATGGAATTCCAGCAAAATTTCGCAAACACATTCTCGAGCAACTTCATATTCTTGAGAAGTATGATCATCCGCTTCAGCACCCGCGTGTGATCAAACTCCAAGGTGGCGATGGTCATGATTACCGGCTGCGGGTCGGCAATTATCGGGTTAAATTCACGCTGCGTCGCAGTGATGTGCTTGTGACGCACGTTCATGATCGGAAGGTGGGGTACTGAAACGTGGTGAATTCGTGCTTGCACCTGCAGTCATTTCGCGTACAATCCCTCCACATCTGCGAAGTTCCTCCCGCAATTGAGACGATTGCCCAGGGGGAGCTGCGGATTTTCGTGTTTTCATTCCTCCCCCTCGATACGAAATTTGCTCCGCAAATTTCTACTCGGGGTGACAGTCTCGCTCCTTATCACTTTTAACTTTTCACTCCCTCGCTATGCCGTTCCCTCATCAACAGAAATCTGCCGCCACTGATTCCTTCGACGCCGTCGCGCTCAGTATCGCCAGTCCCGAGGACATGCTCGGCTGGTCGCGCGGCGAGGTCACCAAGGCCGAGACGGTCAACTACCGAACGCAGCGCGCCGAACCCGACGGGCTCTTCTGCGAGCGCATTTTCGGTCCCACCAAGAACTTCCAGTGTTTCTGCGGCAAGTACAAGGGCGTGCGGTATGCCGGCGTCGTCTGTGAAAAGTGCGGCGTGGAAGTCACCCGGTCGATTGTCAGACGTGAACGTATGGGCCACATCAACCTCGCGGTCCCGGTCACGCATATCTGGTTCCTCCGGTCGTCGCCGTCCCGCATCGGACTTTTGCTCGATCTCCCCATCAAGACACTCGAGCAGATCGTCTACTTTGCGGCCTACATCGTCATCACGGTCGATGATGCGTCCAAGGGCGAATCCGAAAAGGAAATCTCGGGATCCATGGACGCCCGCAAGAATCAGATCAAGCGCGAATTCGAAGCCGAACGCGAGCGCATGAAGGAGGCGTCAGCGTCCCGCGCGCAGCTCGACGCGCTCGATAAGGACGTTGCCGACAAGCTCGAAGGGCTCAAGCAGAACCACAAAGACGCGCTCGATGACCTCAAGAACCTCCACAGCGGAGCAGTGCTGAGCGAACTCAAATTCCGCGAAATGAACATGAAATTCGGCCATGTGTTCCGCGCCGGTACCGGCGCGGAATCCATCCGCGAGATCATCGGCATCGTCGACCTCGCAACGATGCTCAAAGATCTGCAGAAGGAGCGCGAGCAGAGCAGCGGCCAGAAGCTCAAGAAAGTCATGAAGCGCATCAAGCTCTGCAGTTCTCTCCAGCAGTCCCTGATCAAGCCCGAGTGGACCATCCTCACGCGCCTGCCCGTGATCCCGCCCGATCTTCGCCCGATGGTGCAGCTCGACGGCGGCCGGTTTGCGGCAAGTGACCTCAACGATCTCTACCGCCGCGTCATCAACCGCAATAACCGTCTCAAGAAGCTCATGAGCATCGGCGCGCCCGAAGTCATCTGCCGCAACGAAAAACGCATGCTGCAGGAAGCGGTCGATACCCTCCTCAATAACAGCGCGAGAGCAGGCAAGACCCTTTTCACGGCAGGGGACCGCCGCAAACTCCGCTCGCTCTCCGACATGCTCAAGGGCAAGCAGGGCCGGTTCCGCCAGAACCTGCTCGGCAAACGCGTCGACTACTCCGGACGCAGCGTCATCGTCGTCGGTCCGCACCTGCGTCTCGACCAGTGCGGTCTCCCCAAGGAAATGGCGATGAAGCTCTTCAAGCCCTTCGTGATCGGCCGCATCATCCGCGACGAACTCGCGCATAACGTCAAGGCCGCCGAGCGTCTCGTGCAGGATTCCGGCAAGGAGGTCTGGGATATCCTCGAGGTAGTCATCCTCGAAAAATCCTTGCTGCTCACCCTCGCGCGGAGGCTGCAGCGGCTCGGCTTCCAGGCGTTCCAGCCGCT
>CAYJTW010000065.1:3660-5690 GCA_964373225.1 uncultured Candidatus Peribacteria bacterium | reverse complement strand
GAGCAGTGGCCTTTTAAGCCATTGGTCGCGGGTTCGACCCCCGCCCGACCCACCATCCTTCGCAACGCGAAGGATGCCCTCCGTAGCTCCTGAGGTTTGTGGAAGAAACATTTCCACTTACTCGCGTTGCTACGGATGGCAAGCCATCAGGAGCGGAGGAGGGCTGCTACACTGACCTGCCTATGTGGCACTACGTCTACATTCTCCAAAACGAACGCGGACGACAGTATATCGGTCTCACTGATGATGTCGATGACCGACTTATAAGGCATAACCGAGGAGAAATTCCATCGACTACGAAGTTCAGACCATGGTCAGTGATTCACTTCGCTGCATTTCCGACACGCGAAAAAGCTGCATCGTATGAGAAGTACTTGAAATCAGGGTCGGGAACAACGTTCCGACAGAGACATCTGATATGATCGTCGGTGTGAGTTCTCAGAAAATATCAACGGTGATCTTCGATCTTGGAGGCGTCTATTTCACTGATGGAGCCAAGCAATTTGCTAGTTGAAAGAAGAAAATATCTCTCTTGTCCAAAAAATCCGACGACAGGCCCAAATCATTTCTAATAGCTTTGAATATTGGGATGAGTTCATCTCTGGAAATGAAAATTCCATTTTGCGTTGTTGCGATTTTGCCCTCCCTCAACTTTTGATTGAAATCAAGTACAGCATTCGCCACCTCTTCAGAGCCAAAAAGCAAACTGCTATTCAACAACCTATCGAGTTCCATAGGGTCGGCGTTATTCGAAGCGACATTAGACAGTTGTTCGCCAAGTGCAGAATATTTTTCTAATTTTAGTTGGTAAGAATTGATGTCCTTTTCAAGATAGTTGGAAAGAAAAGCCAGAATGAGTCCTGAAACTAAACCGGAGGTTATTGCACTAACAAGGATCGTTAAACCTGTCTTTTGGAGCCATTCAATTAACTTCCCAAGTCTCATAATCGTATTCTACTCTTTCTTATTTTCAGCAGATACCTAGATCTGTGAAGAACACACTCGCAGCCGAACAGAAAATTACCAGTCACATGCCACTCACCAATCATTCTCTCGTCTTCACGACTCCTTCTTTGATCAGTCTCTCAAAAAGCCCCTTCGCCGTTGGATTCTGCGGGTCCTGCTTGAGCGTTGCCTTCAGCTCCGCGAGTCCCTCAGCGTTCTTGCCGATCGCGAAGAGCGCGATCGCGAGGTTCGCGCGCGCGTCGCTCAATGCCGGATCGCGCTCCAGCGCCTGGCGGTAGAACCCGGCGGCTTTCTCAAAATTCTTCCGCGCCCCCTCAAGGACGCCGAGATTATAGAACGGCATCGCCAGCTGTGGGGCTTCCAGCGCAGCTGCTTCAAACTGCTTGCGTGCTTCTTCCGTCCGTCCGCGTAGGTATTCCAGCTGTCCCAGATTGATATGTGCAAGCGGATAGACGGGCTGAAGTTTCAGCGCATGGCGGTAATCGTCGAGCGCTTCCTCCATACGGTTCTGTATTTGATACGCGAGACCGCGGTTGTAGTAGACCTGCGCATCCTCAATGAAGTCCAAAGCGATTCCGTATTCATCAATTGCTTCTTTGAATTTGCCGGCATCGCGCAGGACGTTGCCCCGCCAGAGATGGCCGATGCGCGCATGGGGCGCGACGGCGACCACGTGCGCGCTCAGCGTTTCGGGATCGCGCCAGAGGTTTGCCTGCTGCAGACTCAGGAAAGAGAGAATGACGAGGACAACCCCAGCCGCACCGTACGCGATCCCGCGCGCATGGTCAGCCGGGAGTTTCTTTTCCAGTCTCATCCGCACAGCGTCCCATGCGAGAGCCGCAAGGATCGCGATGCCGATCAGCGGGATGTAGGCGTAGCGGTCGGTTGTCAGGTAGTACTCGCCGCCTTTCATGATGTTGCCAAACGACGGCGCGTAGGTGAGGACGACAAATGCCACGCCGCACGAAAAAACTTTCCATTGTCTGCGCAGGAAGAATGCCGCGAGGAGTGTGCCGATGACGATCATCAATGGCACGGAGAACATCATCGATCGCAGCGTGATC
>CAYJTW010000065.1:0-3560 GCA_964373225.1 uncultured Candidatus Peribacteria bacterium | reverse complement strand
TACGGGGTTTTCTCCACGAGGGATTGCCGGGTGATCTTCTTCCCTTCGATCCAGTCAGTGAGGAAGAGGACAGGCGCGAGGGAGATCACCGTCACTTTGGAGAGCAATCCGAGGAGAAACATCACAATGCTTCCCATGTACGCGGGCAGGAATGCCCGCTCCCTTCGAATATAGTGAAGATAGAACAGCAGCGAGAGCAGGAAGAAGGTCGTGGAGAGGAGATCTTTGCGCGCACTCGCCCAGAGGACCGTCTCCACCTGGAGTGGATGAACAAGGAAGAGCAGGCCTGCGACGATGGAGAGCGGTTTCCTGCGGGTCAGCATCCACGCGAGCATCACGACGAGCCAGGCGTTCAGGATGTGCTGCAGAAGGTTATGTAGATGGAAGACGAACGGATCGAGACCGCCGATTGCCGCGTCGAATTGATAGCTGACGAACGTGAGCGGGATATAGAGCTCGGGATCGTACGTGGTGAAGACCGTCTTCACGTTGCCCCACGTGAGCGACTGCGCGGCGGGGTTCTCCGTGATGAGCAGCGGGTCATCGAGTTCGACGAACGGGTAGTTCAGCGTCCCTCCATAGAGGAGCATTCCAAATGCAAGCAGGATCGCCGCGCACACGGCCTGCCAGCGGCGCAGCGGCCAGTGTTCCATTATCCAAGACTGCATGTGGCCATTGTACGCCGTGTAGAATGTGGTGGTGATTGATAGTCACTGCCATCTTGCGGCGAAAGAATTCTTGAGTGACGTCGATGCCGTTATCGCCCGTGCGGTGAGTGCGGGAATTGATCGAATGATTTGTATTGGGGATACGATGGAGGAGAGTGAAGATGGACTGAAGATAGCGGAGAAGTGTGAACAGATATTTTGTACAATAGGTGTGCATCCCCACCATGCAAAAACGTGGATACCGGAGTTTTCACAGCGTCTCATTCGTATGAAAGAATCGAGTGATCGTGTCTGCGCAATCGGCGAGATCGGTTTGGATTACCATTACGATTTTTCGCCGCGGGATGTTCAGCGACAGGTCTTCCGGGCGCAGTTGGAGCTCGCCAACAATCTGAAGATGCCCGCGGTCATTCACTGCAGAGAGGCCGTTGAAGATATGTGGAACGTCGTCGATGAGATCAAACCGTCGGGCCTCGTCATTCACTGCTGCACGGAGAAATGGGAGGACGTGCGGAGATTCGTCGAGAGGGGATACCTGCTCTCCTTCACGGGCATCGCGACGTATCCGAAGAGCGACGAGATCAGGAATACCATCAAGCAGTGTCCTCTCGATCAGCTCATGATCGAGACAGATGCCCCCTTTCTGTCGCCCGTTCCACATCGCGGAAAACGAAATGAACCGGCGTTCGTCGTCGATGTCGCGAAGTGCGTGGCGGAGGTCAAGGGAGTTTCTCTCGATGAAGTGGATGAACTGACAACGAAGAATGCGGTACAGTTCTTTGGTCTGCCCTCGTAGGTAAACGGATAGACCGTCAGCCTCCGAAGCTGAAGATACAGGTTCAATTCCTGTCGAGGGCACCATTCGACTCGCCCCGCACCTTTGCGAAGGTGCTGGGCTCGCTCACCATTCGATCGCTTCGCTCCTCATGGTCCTTCGATTATCGAATGACCCTGAGCTTGTCGAAGGGTGGTCCTCGCACCTTCGGTGCTCGGGCCACTACTTCGCCGAGATTTACTCATCGGATTCCTCGTGCCCCGCTCCGATTTTCTGGAGGGTTACTGTGGTTATATGCATGTCCCCTTCCTTGATCCGTTCTCCATTCATACGTTCTTCCATCACTCTGATAAGGCGCTCCCGGACGTCCGTAAGAATTTTTTCTCCATGCTGTGTGAGCTCAACATCGATTTTTCTCTTATCCGTGCTGTTGATCTCGCATTGGATCAAGGGTTGTTCTCGATTTTCCAACTTCCGAATGATGCGCGACATTTGAGCCGGCAAGACGCTGAGAATTTTCTGTATGTCTCCGACGATCATCACTCCTTGGTCCCGGAGGATTTGCAGTGTGAGATATTCCGGTTCCTTGAGACGGTGCTTTTGCAGGGTTTTTTTAGAATTGATGACGAGGCTCACTGACTGCACAGCATCGATCAACGATCCAAGGTTCTCTTCACTGACTGGTGGCTGAGTTTTCATAGGTACGGAATCCTAATAGCTCTGAGATTCTTCGTCAAGAATACTTAGCGCACTCCCGCAAAACCGCTCCGAATATTTGTTTCAAGTGCATTCACTGCAGACCATTCGCTCGCCGTCAACGGCCGGCTCTTGGCGAAGATCACATATTGATAGAGCTGATTCAAGAGGTCGATCTCCGTCCGCAGCACCGTGAGGAGCTGCAGCGCCGTCGGGCTGTCCGCGCTCCGCGCACGCGCGATGAGATCGGAGAACTGCGCGATGTACTGTTGGAAGCGTGCGAGGAGGTCGGGGTAACCGGAATCCTGCGTTGAGGCCGGTGTGTTCGCGCTCAAGCTCGAAGCGCTGCTGATGGAAGGGAAGGAGAAGTCGAAGACGGCGGAGCTCGAAGAGGTGATAGAAGGCACAGAGGAGACAGAAGGGACAGAGATGGAGGGTGAAGAGGTTGAAGAGGTGAAAGAAGTGAGAGAGGTGACAGCGGATGCTGCCGATGACGTGAGCACTGTGGTGGTTGTTGATCGTGAGCTGCTTGCGGAGGCGCTGGCGGACACTGCTGATGACGACACCGAACTGGAAGAGGTTTGCAACAGGCTCAGCGGATCGACGACCAACGTCAGTTCCTTCTTCGCCGCGGGGAGGGGAGCGGAGGTCATCGCGCACTCCGGGAACGTGAGCTTCTGCATCGCGCGCTGCAGCATCGAGAGCATTTCGGCGCGGTTCATGGAGTCGCCGGGACGCACGCGCTTCTTTCCGCCCGGAGCCTTCGCGTCATCGCCCTGGAGGATGCAGCGGCTTGCGGCGGTTGTCAGATACCCGGTGTACCACTGGTCTTTCAGATTGTCCGTAAATTCCGGTGTGGAGGGACCGGTCGTGACGCCAAACGCGCGGACGATCAGCGCCGCGGCCTCCGCACGGTTCACGGGCTTGAGCGGTGCAGCAATGCACGGGTGGCTGCCCGCGCAACTCTTGATGCCGAGCACCCACTTGCCCCGCGCGCCTTCCTGGAAGAGTGCGAAGAACGGACTCACGAGCGTAACGTCATCGAACACCGGATCCCCGAAGGGCACGTGCACGTTGCCGCCGAGGAGTTTGAGCGTCAGTTCCGCGAACTCCGCCCGCAGCGCGGGAACAGCGACAGCGAAATTCTTTGCGTCGATGTACGACGCATGTTCGAATGCAGAGACGGTCTTTGTGTACCAGGGCTCTTTGGGCGCGGCGGCAACTGCCGGGTGCGCAAGAACCAGAAGGATTCCCACGAGGACGCTTGGGTTATTCACAGAAAAAGGGTAGCGCATCATCGGTCCTTTGGTCATGGCGCATGCGCATAAAAATGATTATCATCCGCGTGTGCGCATGTAGCTTCAGCCTTCGCTCCTCTGCGGAGGAGCTACGGCCGGCAAGCAGTTGGCCCAGATCGGAAG
>CAYJTW010000064.1:1500-5819 GCA_964373225.1 uncultured Candidatus Peribacteria bacterium | reverse complement strand
TTCGTCGGGCGGAAACTGCGGCACCGGCTGACGGATTTGGGCGGCGCTTGCTCCGCAGTGACGCTGTAGAGAGCGTTGCCCAGGAGTTCCTGTTTGAGTTCCACGCCGTTCTTGCCAAAGAGCCTCTTGAGCTCCTCCGCCGGCGCCTGCGCGATGTCCCAGGCCGTCGTCCATCCATGCGCGTCGGTCTGAATCGTCCGCCGCCGCCCGATTCCCGGAATTGCTGCGGCGGGTCTGTCGTTAAGAAAATCCCTGAGAAGTATGTAGTATGGAGTATGTGGTATGCTGCGGTGTTGAATAATGCTGATCCCAGCAGGCTTTTTGTATTCACTCGCCATTTTTGCCAATATCTTGGTGGGTGCAATTCCTATAGAAACAGTGAGAGCGGTCCTTTTCAGGATCATTGTTTGCATGTCCTGAGCCCAATCAGACATGTCTGATGGGATGCCTCCGACAAGGCTTTTAATACCAAGAAACCACTCATCAATCGACATAACTTCAACCAGGGGACACCTGTAGCGCAATAAAGACTCGATTTCTTTAGACCCACGAGCGGCTTCATGAAAATCTGCAGGCATTCGTATAGCGTTTGGGACAAGCTTTAGAGCGTCTTTTAAACGCATCCCAGTTTTTACTCCTTGATCCTTTGCTTCATAACTTGCCGCAATCACGCAACCCCCTCCCATTCCGAGCGCGAGCAATGGTTTTCCCTTCAGGGAAGGATTTTTTCGCACAATGACGGAAGCAAAAAATGAATCAACATCGATATGAGCAATCATTGATGTAAGGGAATTACTTTGCTGGCCGGGTTTTCGCCGTTCTTATTAAGCCTTGCACAAGTTTGCTGACAAATCCTGATTGGCGGTGAGTAGATTCAAAAGTCGTTTGATTAATAAAACCCAGATCTCTGGCAATAATTAGCTGGTTTTGGATTTCTGTAATTGATCCTAACGACATAGTGTAAAAATTACGTTTATCTTTTGCCGTATTTCTCCGAAATCCCTCTGCAATATTGGAAGTGACAGACACTGCTGCGCTTCGTAATTGCCCGGAAAGTTCAAATTTTTCGTTCGACGGGAATTTTTCTACTATCGCATAAATCATTAACAACAATTTATGACCTTCCTGCCAAGCAATAAGATCGGTGAATGATCGCACTTTTTCTTTTGCCGGAGATGTTAGTATTTCGGCCATATACCACATACTACATACTACATACTTCTTAATATTTGCGTATAACTCCTCTTACTACCCCCGCAATCTTCAACTCCTCCCGCGCGTGGAGCTCTGGATACTTCGGATTCTCCGCCTTGAGGAAGTATTTACCCTTTTCTTTCACGAGCCGCTTGAGCGTGAACTCTCCGTCGAGAATACCGACGACGATATCCTGTACGCGGGGTTCCCTGCCCCGTTCGACGACCACCAGATCGCCTTCGTGGATGCCCGCGCCGGTCATGCTGTCGCCTTTGACCCGCAGGAGGAACGTTGAAGACTTGTCGCGCACGAGGTAATCCTCAATGGTGATCGTTTCCTCGGCCTGCTCTTCGACCGGAGCGGCAAAGCCCGCGGCAATCGGCCCGAAGAGCGGGAGCATCATCGGCAGATGTTCCCCGGCCTGCGGCTGCTCCATGATCTTGATGCGGCCTTTGGGATCTTTTTCCAGATGTCCGGTCCGAAACAGCACCATCACGACCTTTGCGACCGCATTCTTGCTGCGCACGCCGAACGCGACTGCCAAGTCCGCAAGAGACGGGGAATACCCGCGCTTCTGCTGGAACTCGCGGATGAAGCTCAGGACGGTCCGTTGATGCGGGGTCAGAGTGTCGGTGGCAGTGGGCATACGTCCACCACTATAGGTGTACGGATGTACACGAGTCAAGGGATCTTTCTTTTACCCGGTGACAGTCAGCCAATCACGTCGAGGTCTTTGTGTTTCTTGAGTTCAAGATAGGTGATCGTCCAGACCGTTTGCTTGAACACGTGGAGGTACCCGAAGAAGTAACTGGCAATGCCGACGAGGATCAGTCCGACGATGCCGCCGATGAGCCACGTGAGCAGTTGTGAGAGGAAGGTGCTGAGCAAAAAGACGATCCCGAGGATGACCCCCGGAATGATGATGACGATGGCGGCGTTGAGGATGATCCGCAAGCTGATGACGAACAGCAGCAGCAGCAGGAACATGATGTGGCCCAGATAGCTGATGATGAGCTTGAAGCTGCGCCCGAGGGCCGTGAAGATCCCGATACGGTCGATGACGATGGCCTCCTCGGCGAAACTGAAGAAGAAGTGAATCACGTTCGAGACCGCCCACATGATCCACAGAATGATGATGAAGAACGTTTTGCTGTCCCCCTCCACGTATCGTATGATCACTGAGGTGATGGTGATCGTGGTCGAAAGACCGCCGAGCGCGAAGATTTCGTTGATCGCGAAGATCGGAAAGAAATTATAGAGCGCCAGAACGAGTCCGCCTTTGACCGGCTCGCCCATTTTCGATTTCGCCGCGAGTCCGATGATGGCGCCGGCGGCCAGATGCGGGAAGAACAGCTCGACGACGAAGAGCAGCGTGAGGGAAATCAGGAACGTCCAGAAGAACCAGTGCGGCATGCTTTCGTAAATGACGATCTCCACATCGAAGAATCCCGCCTGGCCGCTGCCCCAGAACATCTCGTACAGGAAGTACACCTGATACCCGACAAGTTTGACGCTCAGGAGGAGCTCGAACAGTGACGAAGCGACGCCCCACCGGCGGACGGACGCCTCACGCCGCGTGATGGCCCAGGCCTCGGCGATGATTTCCCGTGGCGTCATTCGGAGAGAGGAATGAGGTCCTGCAGAGGAGTGTACGTGTAATCCGTGCCCAAGACGATGGTCACCGATCCCTGTTTCTCCGGTGTGATTTGCGCCGGAAGAGGGCTAATCGGCAGACCGAGCAGTGTTGCGAAGAACTGTGCGGTTCCCGTATCCTCTTCGGTTCGTGCAACGACGAGGGAGGCGGGGAGTTTGGGAGCGCTGCGGCGATCGTCAAACGCATTGTCCATTTCGACGTTCTCAAACCCGTAGCGGATCAACTCGTTCCCCAGGAGTCTCGCCGCCCCGGTCTTCGCTCCGGCATTGAGGATCTGGATCTGCGGTTTGCTCAGGAGCATCGTCCGGTTCCGCAGCAGGAGCGAGACGAATGCGTGGATCTGCTTCCACGTCACGGGGAACTCGGGGATCGAGACGGGGAGGAGCACCGATGCGCCATCGAACTGGTCGCGCGGGGGAGTGTAGAGGAATCCTCCGGGGGAGATGAATGGCGTCTCGATGCCCGTTTCGATGTTCAATGTGTGACTGATGATGTTGTCGCGGCCGATGCGTTCCCCGATCTTTGCGGCGCCGAGAAGTTCGGCGAAACTCATTGTCGTTTCGACATTCTCGGAGAGAATGTTCAGGAGTGCCGAGATTTTCCCGGGGCTGGAGGCGATTCCTTCGCTGCGTGCCTTGTCTCCGACAGCCTGCAGAAGCTGCTGCTGGCGAGCCGAACGGCCGAAGTCGCTCGTGGTATGGCGGCTGCGCGCGTACTTGAGGGCCGTTTCACCGTCGAGATGCCGGGGTCCTTTGCGGATTTCGAACGTTTCGAACGAGTAATTGGCTCCCGGATATTCGGTGTCGACGATGTCGTAGGGAACGTCGACGTCCACGCCGCCAAGAGTGTTCACTCCTTCGACGAACGCCGTGAAGTCGACCTTCACCACGTGATGGATCTGCATCCCCAGGTGCCGCCCGATTTCGGCGCCGAGTTCCTTCATCGACGCCCGTGACGCGTCTTTTTCGGGAATTCCCTCGCGCCGGAGCTTGTATTTGAAGTTCCGGTAGAGCTCGTTGATCCGGCCCTTCCCCATCTTCTCGCTGCTCAGAATGTACAGATCGCGCGGCAGCGAGAGCAGTATGGCGCTCCTGGTCTTCCACGGATCGAGGCTCACGACCATGATCGCATCGGTCAGATCCACCCCATCGTAATCCTTATCGCCCGCACCGAGGAGCAGAATATTGGTGAAGCCATCGTCATCGGTTGGTAAATCCGCACCAGCGACCGAGAGGAAGTTGTGGATCGTCAGGATTCTCAGGCCCACGAGCGCCTGCACGGTCCCGGCCACAAGAATCAACCCCAGAAGCACCGAGACGAGGATCACGGCCGTCTTCTTCAGGAGCCAAACACGGTGCGTTTTGACCTCCTCTGCCTCCTTTCGTACTTTCCATTTTCCGTACAGGGCGAGAATCAGCGTCCCGAACTTCAGTGCGTACGGCGTCGTTGCCTGTAGGACTTTTTTCCAGCG
>CAYJTW010000064.1:0-1400 GCA_964373225.1 uncultured Candidatus Peribacteria bacterium | reverse complement strand
ATGCTCACGCCGATCATATGCAGAATGCCGAAGCGCACGTACGTCTCCGGGTCCACCAGATAGGTGACGGCCGATACCAGCATCCCGCATGCGATCACGCCGAGGCCGCGCAGGAGGTATTTCCTGTAGCGGAAAACGAAATCAGTTTCGCCGTGTTTCTCGCGGTGCCGATTCCACGAAATTGCGAAGCTACACCCGACGAGCAGCAGGAAGAGTGACGCTGTGCTTTGCCGAAAGAGAATCCATCCGGCGTTCTCAAAAATTCCCAGATTCCATCCATAAAAAGATTCGAGATCGTAGGCGAGGTGGTAGACGACCATCATGATGATCGCGAGTGTGCGCAGGAGATCGAGTTCGGGATAGCGCTCATTCATGTGTGCATTCTACCTACATAAAGAAAAACCCCCTTTCGGGGGGTCTTCTTTTGAAAGCTCATGTTGAGCTTGTCATCCCGAGTAGCTCGCCGGAAGCGAGCGTACGAGGGACGTTACGCCATCCGGGATCCGCGCTCGGCGTCGAAACACGCCTTGCAGAGAACCGGTCGACCACCTTCCTCGACCGCTCGAGGCTTAAAGGGGACCTGGCACTGTGCGCCGCACTTGCCGCAGACCGCGTCATGCATTTGCCGGTCCTGCATGCGGACGTTCTTGCGTTGTGCGCGGCAGTCCTTGCACCGCTGGGGCGCAGAGAGCTGCTTTGTGGCGTAGAACTCCTGTTCACCCTCGGTGAACGTGAAGGACTGGCCGCAGTCGCGACAGGTGATCTGTTGATCAGCCATAAAACTGAAAGAAGGAAATAAGATCAGGCAACCTGCCTGTGGAGGGGTGTTCCTTCTTTCCGTTCTCGATTGAAGTCGATCGACGTTACGAAGGTTTCCGCGGGGATTGTAGAGCCAAAGGGCTATGGTGTCAATGCGGTGTCAAGGATACCATGTTTAGGCAGTTCCTTCGAAAGGAGGTGACGTATGCGAGGCTTCATTGTCTTCACCGTCACCGAGGCGCGCAAAGCGGTAAAGGAGTATTTTGCTCCATTGGTTCACCCCGTGTGGGGGCCAGTGATCGTGGCTTGCGCCATGGTCATTGCCGCAATTGCGGCGTCTCAATAACTGCTGACCCCAGGCGCAAGCCTGGGGTTACTTTAAAAAAAGCGGCCTTTCGACCGCCCTTTCTATCGCGGGTCGAAGACCCGCGCTGGTTTCCATTATCATTTTAACGTCACCTTCGCACCCGCGGTCCCGCACCAGTCGTCCGCTACGGCGGACTCCGGTACGGGGCCTCTATGGAAGAATGATTGCAGTCGGGGATTTATTTCAGAGTGACTTTGGCACCAGCGGCCTCCAGGGTCTTCTTCATCTTGTCGGCGTCTTCCTTGGGGACGTTCTCTTTGACCATCTTGGGAGC
>CAYJTW010000063.1:0-6062 GCA_964373225.1 uncultured Candidatus Peribacteria bacterium | reverse complement strand
TATGCTCCAAGACCCTGTCCCAGCGCCACTCCTTTATCTGCCAGAGCCAGGCGAGGGTCAGGAGAGGCGAAACAGACGCCAAAACGGCCAGTAGTGGCAAAATGATGTGAGGAATGTCTCAGCCTACCATTGTTTGCCGTTTCCTCGTACATCCCCATTCCATACCGTTCATTGACGGGGATTGTTCCTGCAGCCGGCATTGCCAATTCATTGAGTGATGTTGTCTTGCACAAATCACCCCGTTTGTTCCACGACCCCGTGGAACTGAAAACATCTCTGTGCGGAGCGACGAACGGGGAATATGGAAAACAAAATGATGCCGGGGGTCTCTTGCGCACGTGGAGAAAGGTTTTTGATGTCATTGTCTCTTTCCCACATTTTTCTATGGAATTCAGATTGCCATTTACGCAAGCCGTTTCTTCGCCTGAAAAGAAGAAGAAAAAGATAGCGCATGTTCCAAAAGACATCACTCGTTCTTTTGTTCCACATGGCGAAGAACTCGAACCGCGCCTGATGCCCGATGCAACCATATCGCCGATCCCTCCCGATCTGCTGAGCGCATCACAGAAGGAACACGATGACGTGACCGTCGTACAAGAACGCGTGGACATGCTCGTACAAGAAATGGAAGTGAAAACCGCGGAGCTGGGTTTGGATATCACGGACATCGCTACTGCCGAAGCGGGAACAGCCACGGCCTCGCAGAATCTGGCTGTCGCCATCGCCGGACGGGAGGAGTTGCAGGGAACGCTGCGGACACTGCAGGCGAGTCTCGATCAGTTGACGGTGGAGCGCGGAGGACATACCCAAGTCATAGAACAGCTTCAGAACGATATTCGCACTCTGAATACCACTCTCGAGACGCAGAAGCAGCAGTTGCAGGAGAGCCAACGAAAAGCCGCAACCCTGATTCCCCACCCGCAGAACACACTCGCGATCCTCAGCCAACAGAAAACAGTGAGGGAGGAGCAACGGGGCAATCTTCAGAACGAAGACCGGGCAATTGCCGCGGATCCTTCCCTCACACCATCAGTGAAAAATGCCCTGCTGAAGCAGAAAACCAACCAGATCATTGTCGTGTCGAAGCAGATAGTGGTTCTGACGACAAAGATCGCACAGGAGCAGGCCCGGCTGGATCAGGCGGTGGCATGGGCGCAACGGGACGTCGATCGTCTGACGGCGGTTCTTGCACAGGTACAGAAACTGCAGGCGGCGGCACCCGCGCTGGCGACACGAACCGCAGCGGCGTATGTGCAGACAATCACCGTGAATCTGAAACTGGCACAGGTTGCGCTGCAGGCGGCGCGTGACAGACGCGCAGCCAGTCAGCAATTACCCGATACCATTACGTCGCAGCAGGCGGCAGTCAGCGCAACCGTGACGTCACTGGAGGGCAAGACGGGCTTGCTGCAAAAAGAGGAGAAGATAATCAAGACCATCGATACCATCATGGAGAGCACATCCACGGAGATCATCGCGGCGACCGCCTCCCTGGCTCTGGCGACAGACCTGCAGTCGCGGCGTCAGGAAACCCGGGATGCGATGTCCCAAGCGCTCGATGCGGCGATTGCCGAGGAGAACGCGGATGCGACCTCGCTGACGACCATCAGCGACAGCCTGCTGTTTGCACAGGAACAGTTGGTGATGGAGATGGAAGAGACTGAGGCGGCGGACCAGACAATTCGGGATTTTGAAGCGGCAGAGGAGGAGCGTGTGCGGGAGGAATTGCTGGCAAAGGCTGTGGAGGAGGCGTTGAGGGTGAAGGCGGAGGAGGAGGCGCGACTGAGGGATAGTGACAGGGAAGTGCTTCCAAGAGGCCCGACTGCACACCAAACAATCATCACGACTGCGGGTGCGCAGGCGTCCATTAATATCAATGCCTTCAATGCGGACGGCATGATCGGTTCTCCCAGTTTCACGATCCTCACACAGCCCGCGCATGGCACACTGCAGAGTTTCACTGGTGATCCGTTAGCGGGAAGCTCTCTCAAGTACACCTCTGCTCCCGACTTCACCGGCACGGACCGTTTCGTGTATCAAATTGCCGAACCGGGCGACGGCACTTCCCGACGAGCGATGATGCACGACATCAGCAAGCGCATGGACATAGGGAGGGAAAACGAATCGTTATTGACGGTGGAGGTCAGTATCACCGTAACGGCCGCCGTGGAGGCACCGGTGCAACCGCCCGAAGCCATCACCAATCCCCTCACCATCATCACTGTTCCGACAATCCAGGCTGAGGATGTTCAACCCAAGTTATTATTCGCCCTCCATGCGCTGGAGCAGGCAACTCCCGCACTCAAAAGCAAGGCCGACCAGGGGCTGCTCACGGTACAGGACATTCTCGGCCTCGACGCCCAAGCGCTCAGCCCCACACACGCGCTTGCCATCAGTGTGCTGCAGGCGCAGCAGGTGCAGTTGCACGACGACATTCTCGATCACAAGACGAGCCGTGAGACCTTGCTCGCGGCGGGCGGCGACAACGCCGTGGGCATTGCCGCCCTGGATGCCGTCATCCAAGATCTCACGAACCGTGAACAGGTCGCAGCGGGACAAGCGGCACTCCTGCGCTACGCAACAGTGTTGCTCTCCACGACAGATCCTCTTTCCCCCCAGCTCCAGCAGTTACGCGATGACCTGCGCGATTTTCTGACGGCCATCGAGAACCACTCTCCCATTCCGCGCAGATCTCTGGTGGATGCAACGGCGCTGCAGTCCCCACGCACGGGCACTGTGGCTCAGAGCGGGGTGACGAGCAATGCAGGCCCGGTGGGTCTGCATTCCTGGCAGGGATCCATGGCAACTCCCGCTGTCATCGGCGGAGGAGAGAGCATCGTATTGCACGGCGCCGTCAGTGCCGTTGATCTCGGCGGTGCGGGCAATTTCACGATGGGACTCAGCGGCACCGTGCACCTGTCGATACCGGGAGCAACAGCCACGCTCTACGGATACCGGGGCGAAAAGCAGTGCGCGGCAATACCTGTCCGCGACGGCGAAACGTTCACGCTCAGCGACCCTCTGGGCATAACATCGATGGTCGTGGTCTCGGCCTCGAAGGCCGATACGACACTCACGAATCTTTCCGTTATCAACCGCACCGATCTTGCCCCCATGCAAGCCACACCCGTCGGTATCGCAACCAACCAGCAGGTCGCCATCGGGTCGGCGATCCCCGTCTCGTCGTACGATGGAGGAGCTGCATGGTGGAGGAAGAGCGTCGGCAATCAGGGCAACGGCATCAACAGCGAATTCGGCTACTACGTGCCCCTCGACCCCACAAAGTACAATCTGGAGTGGATTGAGGGCGGAGATGGCAACAGCCGATTTACCGGGCCGCCGGTGTACCTCACCTCCTGGAAGGCGGGGTATTACGGGTCGTACCCGGCCGGAAATGAGATTGAATCCAATCGCTACACATTCCTCAGCAAGAACATGCTGCTCATCTACCCGGGCACGCCGGGAGTGTTGTGGGTGCCGATCTCGAGTTTCTCTGGGTTCAGGTTATCGGGACGAGAAGGCAATGCTCTGCAAGACGTCATGCCTCCGGAGGGACCCGACGCGCTGAATGTCGGCCTGGTCAACCGCCGCGCCCAGGGGGGCAGCGGATGGGGAGACCATCATGAATTACATAGCGGCCAAATGGAGCAAGCGGTGGGCAGCTTCCAGGGCAGCTTCACGGTGCGCAACGACAGTGCCGGCACCATGACGATTGACCAGGTGATCGTGCACTCCGGCCAGACCAGCTCGCTCCAGGATCCCGTGGTCAACAACCTCGGGGGCACGAGCATACGCTCGGGCAATATTCAGGATCTCTCCATTGGTGTTCCCGAAGGACAGACGGTAAACGACAAGCGCCCCTACTGGACGATCGGCTTTGTGATCGGCGGTAAGGAGTACGCGATGGCGAATGGAAACTATCGCTACCCGCATCAAAGTGACCCCGTAACCATGCAAACAACGGAAGGGCGACTTCCCCCGGATATCGCGCGCAATCTTCAGCGCATCGCCGCAAAGGCTCCTGGAGGAGTCACCAACGTCGGCATCGGGAACCTGACATATCGCGTCACCGATCAGGGCGTGGTCACTCTTGCGCCCAGTGGCAGTGGTGAACCTGTAAAGTTATCGGCGCTCCCCGCGGATGTCCGATACGATTTCCTTAATCAATTCCTTGGCACCAAAGAGCGCGCTGCTCTCCTCGAATTCCTCATCGGCAATTACTTGCAGCACCAGTACGACCTCTCCATGGCTACGCAGATGGCCGAAACAAAGCTCGATATCGCCCTCCATAATCCGCAGCTCCTGCTGGCAAATATCAACCTGTCACCGCTCGATAGTGCCACTCCGGACGTCGACAGCGTACTCAAAGCAGTGGCGCAGGCCCTGGTGCCGGCTGCGAGTGCGAAGGTGGTGGCAACCCCATTGAGCCACACAGGAGCGACAGCGAGCCTGGTGACGGATACAGGGGTGCAGTGGGATGGAATGGAAATTCGTCCATTGCTCACCTCGCTCTCTCCGTTGAATCTCAAGAATCTCAAAACATACAACAACAATGGTGTCCCGTTGGGGGTTCAACTGCATGAGAATGAGACGACAGAAGTGCGTTTCTCCCTCGATGCCCCCGCGTTCCTCAATGCGAGCATGCCAAAACTCCCTGCGGGAATGTCATGGACTCTTTTCAAAGACGGCAAACCTCTGCATCAATCCATACGAGATCAGCACAGTGCAATGACCATGAGCACCATTTTGCCGAAGGGGGACTTCCGGCTTGCAATGACAGCAGGTGAAAGCAGAACAATCGAAAACGTACGTGTTCCACCAGATACCACACAGAACTTCAGTCTTTCGCTTACGCTCTCCACTCCTTCCAGCTCAAAGATTGAAGGAGTGATCAGCCGCGAAGGGAGTGGAAAAGTGATGCCGGTGAGTATGAGTGTGGCGGAGTTTGATGAAGATTCTGGAAAGCGTAAAGAATTCAAGAATGTTTCAGTATTGGATTCATCTAAACCTGTATGGGTGGTGATTCATGGGAGAACGGATACACCAGATAGCAACAATATGAAGGAACTCACCAAAAAACTTGTTGCACTTGCAGGGAATGCCTTTCAAGTAGTTTCTATTGATTGGAATGAAGCGGCAAATGACGTAGCAAGAATTTTCGGAAAAGATGTTGGTGATTTAGATGATGCAGAATGGACACCAGCAGTTGGCGCATGGGTCGGGCAACAGCTTCTCGCTCAGGGATTCAAGCCTGCGCAAATCAATTTCAAAAGTCATAGCCACGGCACGTTCGTAGGTTTTTTTGCCGCAGAATGGATTAAAAACAACACAGATAATCACGAGAAAGTCGCAAGTATTATTGCACTCGACAGTGCCAAGAATCCCATATTCTTTGGTGCAAACATCCCCGAAGAACATATTGTCTTCAGTGAAGTGTCTACCCATTCTATTGCATTCCACAGCAGTATTTTTGGATCGAAGAATCGTGCTTTTGGTGCCGAACGCGCAATCACTATCACTTCATCAAGCATAGATCCATTTAAGGAACATGGTTTTGCAGTAACGATGTATGCTGATATTTTAGACGACATTAAGAATGGAAAAAATCCGGCTATAGTTTCTCATTTTTCGCTTACAGCTGAGGGAAATATATCTGTTGCCGGTTTGCCGAATGTTGATGGTTATGATGCATGGATCGAAGTACGAACCGCCAAAGAAACCACCCCGGATGGTGATTGGTGGAAAGCTCAAGCAACAACGCTTAGGCTACCCAATGCAGACGGATCATGGAAAGATGCGATCATTGATCCAGATGCTCCTACCAGCCTCCCCTCTATTCCCAAGACAGGGCCTGGAACATACCTTCCTTAAACCATGCGTATCCGTACTCCACTTCTTATTATCGGCCTCATTCTCCTCAGTCCATTGATTCTGCTTATACTTTGGATTGCTTATGCACTTATTCACGGGGGTACCCTCCAATTACTGGGGTACCCCGTGGATGTTTCGCCGACGGAACTTGCGGAAGAAATTTTCAGATCGCATGGAGATCCACTGCGTTG
>CAYJTW010000062.1:0-6074 GCA_964373225.1 uncultured Candidatus Peribacteria bacterium | reverse complement strand
CCGAGCACATCGAGAATGGCCTGGTGCGCACGCATTTCGGCATCCGTGAGGAATTCCTTGCCCCCGAGACTGTGCAATTTGCCCAATCCTACGAGGGCGCGCATGCCGTTGAGCGACGCCATGCCCGTCTTCGTCGGTGACTGTGTGTCATCGGTCGGCGGTTCACGTTCCCACCCCGCAGCGATCGCGACTTGCTTTCCACGCTTCGTCCGCAGGTTGGTCACAACTTTCTTCATCGCCCTATCCAGGCCACTGTTCGATTGCATACTCTCGAATTTCCTACAGAGTGCATCCATCTCTTTCGGTTTCTGAATATCCTGCGTGATCGCATCGTGGAACCGGTCAGAGACGTCCTGCAACGCTTTGAGACGCTGTTCCTGTCCAGAGGATTCCTTCTCCTGCAGAGCACGGGAGATCTGCTCATGGGCCCGGTTGATCATCTGGTGCAATTCCACTTGTGTGATTGCGCGCACGAATGCCTTCGGTGCTTTCTCATTCGCCGCGCGCTGTTCCAGAACTTTGCGGTCAGAGTACTCGTACACCATGCCAAACAGCGGATACGCGTGAAGATGCTTGTGCAGTCCGGTCGGGTGGAGCAGATCCTCCATCGCAATCGCCTCGCTGAGCGCGAGGTTCTGCAGGTGCATCGTCGCCTGGGCATCCGTGTCGATGTTCTTGGGCAGATCAAGCTCCCGGTCCTGAATGTCGAAAAGGCTCTGGAGATCTTCCGGGAGCAGGACGCGGAATTTGTCCCAGTTGTCCAAATTTGTCAGTGCATCGAACGTGTACTCGCGGATCTGGGCAACGACATCCGGATCTAGCTGGCGGACGATCCACCGAGGACCGAATCGCGCTGGCTTCTCGCCGAGCTTCTGCCGGATCACCGGCAGCACTCGTACGACGACTTCGGCAGCTGCTTGCTCGTTCCAGACAGCCATTTTCTCCGAGCGGTCGTGTACGGCAGACCGTTTCTCATCGAAGAACTCCTGCAAAAGAATTCTTATGCATTCACTGCGGATCTCCTCCATGCGGGAGAGAACGTCGACCGGCAACGTGCTCACCTCATCGAGCACGTGGCAGCAATCGAGGAGTTGCCGGAATTCCGGCAGTTCCGGATTCCCGCGGAATACCTCCTGGTCCAGTCGCTTCTTCACCTGCGTCTGCGTCCGCGTAATTGCGACGGCATGGCGTTTGAACTCCTGGGACAGCGTGCGTGCCGAGGTATCGATGAGGCCGATGATGCGGTCACGACGGATCATAGGCGGGGCACATCGGGATTGACTTCGTACAACTGGCTGATCTGACTGATGAGATTCTCCAGAGACTCAATTTTCCGTGCAATCTCGTCGCGCTGCGCCTGCGTTTTCCTCAGCGTGCGCAGCTGGAACGCTTCCGCTTTCGCAGTGCCCAGTTCTCCGAGCAGTGTCGTGCTTTCCTTGTCTTGTTCGCGATAGAGCGCGATCTCCGTACACAACCCAACGATTCTGGTGACCTCTGTGCGCGCGCGATCGAGTGCCTGATCCGCCGTCGCGCTGTCGAATGCTGACGTTGTTGCCGCAGTCCCCGATGCAGGGGCAATGACAATATTCACCCCTGCAGCTTCCGCGTTCACCTGCTGTAGGAAGTTCGCAATTTCTGCGCTCAGCCGTCGGTGTGGATGACGCTCAATGCGGTTGCGCAGTTGATCAATCTCCTCCTGCCGTCTGGCAAGGTCCTCTGCGGCCTGCTGGAGAGCCCTGTCATCGCGCTTCGCTCTCCTCGATGCCTGTGTCAGGTTCTGATTTCTGCGTTCAACATCCGACACCGCTTCCGCAAGCTCACGCCCCAGCTGATCGTACCCGGTCCGTATGCCAACGGCGAGGTTCCCGAGCTCGTCCAGGGCGTTACGCATGGCATTCGGCAGATTTGCGATCTCCGCCTCACGTTTTGTGAAGAACTCGTCTGCGGCGCCGTGCGCGGTCTTCGCCTGCCTGCGACTTTTGCTCGCATCCTCCATCCGCAATTCCCGCTGCGCAATTTCCTCCGCGTAATCGGGAATCGTGAGGAGAATGCTGCGTAGCCGCTGCAATTCCGCGTCGGTCGCTTCGCCAAACTGCAGGGTCCGGGCGATCCCGGGATGAGCAATGCTCCTCGCCAGCGTTCCGGTAGATACAATTTCCCCCAGTTTTTGGACGTAGAGTACCCAGAATTCGCTGACCTTGCGCCCATCGATGCGCAGCATCCGGGCTTTTTGCCTGCCGCTGTTGCCGTTCACCTTCCCCTCGTCGTCGTACACGATCCGCTCATCGCGGATCGTGGAGAGGCACCAACTGTAGAATTCTCCCAGTGCCAGATCCCGTTCCGTGGCGGTACCCTCCCGCCACATATCCAGCGTCACGAGCACCACCCTCTTCCATACTTCGATAGATTTGCAGAACTTCGGCTCTTCGCGCTTGCGCGGCCACGCGGAAATCCAGGCCTCATGGGCATTCGCCGCGTCCGTGAGAGCGGAAATCCTCGGTGTCATTTCCGGAAGAGGGCGATCCGATCTGCTCTTCGTTCGGGCGGTGCGCTTGCGAGCGAGTACCCGCGCCGCAGCCTTCTTCGCCGCCTCCAGCACCGTCGAACCCGTCAGGCGCTTGTCATGCGGGAAGGCTTCGTTCAACGCTTCTGCGATCTGGTTCGCCTGGCCATGCTGTACGTCAGGGACAGCATCACTCTCCTCATTCAAGTCGAGAATATTTCCACAGAAGTCTTCCAAAAATTCCTCCTGATCCGGGCGCAATCCGCTCCAGACGAGGGCGCGAATCTGCTCGAGTGATGGAGCGCAAACCGGAGAAGTGCCCGGGCAAAGTTTGTCGATGCATTCTTCGACGGTCCCACTCGACGTCACAGCGTTGATGAGCGGATCGAGAACGTACTGTTCGTATAATCTGGCAAATGGTCCTTGTGCCTGCACTGGTCCATCGGTGTTGCTAAAAGCAGCCGTCATAATTGCCTCTAGCACAGCATTCTGGTGAGGTGTCTCCGGAGACGATGACATGCAGACATTGCGGATGGCATCCTGGAGCGAAGAGGAGAGCATGCGGAACGAGCGGACCACGTGCACCAGCGCTCGCTCTCGGGCATCGAAATTATCGAACGTAACGGCATCGACAGGGCACGCTGCACAGAATGCGGCGCAGAGCGTATCCACCGTCTTCTCGATGGCCGATGCCCATTTGTCAGCCGTTTCGCGTACGAGGAGACGCTGAGCCTGCTCACTCATCTGTTCTGGGGGCTGCCACGTGAGACGTGCAGGGCCCGTTGAGACATTCTCGAAGAACATCTCTGCTGCTGCACTGGTTTTCGACGTCTCGGATTCAGAATCTTCACTGATGAAACTCAGAAATGCATTTTCGAGGATCTGACCGAATTTCTCATCGTCCGTAGCGGAAACGCCCGCATCCATATTCCTCGAGCGTATGGTGAACATCACTTCTGCGCAGTAGCCGAATATCGCCGCTTCTTCCGCATCGGCAATCGTTGCGGGGCACCATCGTCGGATGAAGTTCCCGATCGCTTTATCGGCGTCGATCATGTTCTTGTCTGCCAACGTACGATGCTTGTTCGGCAATGTGAGTAGTGCCTCTGCCTTCGCGCGATGGAGCCGTGTACTGAGGCGACTGGCGAATCGTTCCTTCTCGACGCCATGAGGATCGGCGCTTCTCCTGGAAAAATCGGTGAGACGCAGATTGGAGCTTTCTGCCGTCGGGAGTTTGCCCCTGAGCGTGGCAATGGCGATATCGAATTGCTGAAGGTTGTTCTCCCGGGCCTCCCCTCGTTTCTGTGGACTCTTGTAGCAATCAATCGCCTGGGATCGACCGAGGAGGTATCCCATGACCGTATCCAAATCCGTCGCGTGCTCAACAATCTCCGGGCAGAACGATGCGAGCTCGTGGCGAAGGATATCATCGTACTGCGGGTCCGATTGCACCGCACTCAGCTGATCTGCGACATGACTCACGTGCACGAGATACTCAATGATGTTGTTTCTCGCAAGCGGCCCGCGTTCCGGGAGGATCGCATCGTCGGGAATCGGTAAGGTCTTCGCAAAATCTTTTGAACCGGCAAGTGCACTGAGCGGCACGAAAAGCGCAGCAATGTCTTTGAGCAATCGCGTGTCTCTCTCTGCCGCACCCATGCCGCGCATCCACTGCGCGATGACCCCCGGCGCCGCCTCGAGGAATCCCTGGATTCCTGCGATTGTGCTCTTCGAAACAATTGCCTCGGGGCACTGTGACGCCATGTACCGCTTCCATTCTCCTTCCAGGTGATTGAGGAAGTCGTTCGTGAGCGTGTTCTTGTGGGTTGTCGCGAGCTTCGATACTGCATTCAATCGCGCTGCGAGAGGATTCTTTACCTTCCGAAGTGCGACGATGAGTTGTTCCGTCGCCACATGTCGCTGTACGTCCATCTGTTCTTTCGCGTTCGGCATCTTGCAGAGTGCATTCCACGTGCCCGCATCCGTGCCACCCAATCGAGCGTAGAGGGGCAGCAGCACCGCACTGAACATGTTCTCAAACAGCGCTCGGGATCGATCCACTTTTGGCAAACGTTGTGGATCTCTCCAGAGAACATGCAATCCCTGGATTTGACCGTTCACCCACGAGGCGAAGTTCAGGAGGTCGTGCGGAGTAGACAGGGTCACCGGGCACCACCGATTTACCCCATTATCGATCATGCCAATCATCGTTTTATATTCAGCTGATTGCTGCGACGCTGTGTCGGGGATCTCTTTCTGTACTGAGGTGCGAAGCTGGTGTCGTAGCTGTTCACGCTTCATGGGCCCTGATACTTCTTTCGTGCTGACAGACGTGGCTCTTTCTTCTTCAAGCTTTCGCATCCACTCGCGGGCGATGGCCTGGGAACCTTCTTGATTCACATCTGCCACTACCTGCTCATGATTGGAGGACGGGGGCCCATTCCAAACAACAAGGGAATAGATGCTGCGTACTCTTTCTGTTGCTTCATCAAGACAGGACGGTTCACCCGTATGGGTTTGATCATTCAAGAATCGGACAAATGCGAGGAAGCGAGGATTGTTTGTCTGATACGCAGAATTGACCTTCTGTGCAGTATCCAAACCATGTTCTTTCAGCCATGAAAGGTAGTTCACAGAGCCCACCATTGCGAGAACTGCCCCGGCTCTGGCCAAAATCGAGAGCTCTATTGCCTCAGCCGGAGTCGTCTGCATTCCGTCAATTGTGTGACTGCGCAGCACGAGCTCGGGGAGAAGAATTGCTCTCATCCATTCCTGCCGTACCCGAATGGGACTGAGTATTACACACTGATCGTTAATGGTGACATTGGACACGATACCCTTTGGATCTAGTGCTTGATTAACTTCTGGAGAAGGCACAACCACAGAAAATTTCCCCAACTTTCGTCTGCTAAATTCTTCTAAGGCTCTATTCTTATCACGTAGCTCAGTCCATTCTATCGACTGCAAAATACGATCAAGAACTGCAGCTAATTTCTGAATTTGATGTCGCATACCAGCACTCATTCTTTCCACGTTCGTCATTGCCTGAATCCTCAGGAGTAACTCTCTTGAAGCGTTCATGTACTGATCCTTTGTATCGGAATAGCGTAAATACTGCGGCGCACGATCTTTACGCTGCTCCTGTCTCTTGTGTTCTGTCAGCTTCTTCATCCATTCCTCCGCGACCGCCGTGTATTGGCTTCCGAGGAATTCCACGCGGTCAGCTTCCCGCTCGACGCTGAGCATGCACAGCGCATTCAATTGCTGCAGCCTCGCGGTCGCTTCGACGACGTGCGCCGGTTGATCCTTGTACACCTGCTGACTGAGGTGCATGAAATGCTCCGCTGCCATACTCGTCTGCGAAAACACGGTCTGCAGATCCGGCAGAGTGACAATCTTCTTCTCCCGGAGCATGTCCACGCATTTCAGCCGCGCCTCCGGGCCGGCAACCGCCAGAACGGCTATGGCGTTGGCAATCGTATTCGTGTTCATGTCGTCCTTTCCATGCATGTAGACGAGTTGTGTGAGCAGTGATGCGCTTGCGACGTCTCCCCGTATCGGTACTGCTTTC
>CAYJTW010000061.1:0-6149 GCA_964373225.1 uncultured Candidatus Peribacteria bacterium | reverse complement strand
GCGAAGAGGATCTCCGTCGCGCCGACGACCAGGATCCAGACGTTCTTGGAAAATCCCAGGAAGCCGTCCATCCAGAGCGGCAGGAAGCCTGTCCAGATGGTCGGATGCACGAATTTGTCGATGCCGAACCAGCCGAAGACGAATGCGAGACCCGCGATTAAGAACAGTAGGGCGAGATCTTTGCGATTCATTGGACCGCAGTTTACCATACCTTCCCATTGAACATCCTTTCCCCATTTCCCATGAACACGTCTCTTACAGCATTCCTGAGCATGATCGGCGTTGCCACGCTGCTTGCCGCATGCGCGCCCGCCACGCCTCCCGCAGATTCCGGTGATCAGCAGAGTTCCGGCGCGATGATGGACCAGAGCTCCTCCACGCTCATCATGGAACCCGGCGCCGATGGTCAGGAAGATGAAGCGATGGAGCCCGGAGCGGACGGTCAAGATGATGGTGGTGTGGTTTCCGGTATGCCCGTTCCCGGTTCCACGGTCGATGAGATGATCGTTTCGTCAGAAGAATCCACGAATGACGTCATGATTCAGCAGGAGGCGGCAACGCAGAAGACGCGTGTTATTGCACTGAAGACATCAAACTTCACGTTCTCGCCCAATGCCATCACCGTCAAGAAGGGCGAGAAGATCACCCTGCGACTCACGGGTATGGAGGGCAACCACGGCTTCGCGATTGAAGCACTGGGCATCAACACCTCCGTCCCGGAAGGCAAGACCGTCGATGTTCCTCTTCCGACCGACAAAGCCGGCACGTTCGGCTTCCGCTGCTCGGTGCTGTGCGGCTCGGGACACACGGATATGACGGGAACGATCACGATCACGGAATAATCACCACCTCGTATGCATGCATTGCCGAAAATCATTCATCAACCCCCTCCGTTCAATCGCCATTGACGGGATAGATGATCGCCATCTGGATTCTTTCTCGGACCTCACCAGGCATATCGTCCGTGACCAATCGGTCCATGTAATCGGACGTCGTGGGACGACCATTCTGCCATGGGGTTCCTACGCCGTCTTCTGCATGTATGACGCGGGTGAACTGTGGGGTTTCCGCCACGGCTGCTTTGGCGATCATAGAGTTTGGGGGAGCAAGTAGATGTACACGCATCGTACTGAAGAAAATATTTTCCAATGCCCATGCAACGTTCGATCCGGCATGCGACTAAAATTTTCTCTTCCCCATGCGAAAAACGAGAGGCAGTAGTTCTCTGTAGATCTCAACGGATGCAGTGCGTCGGTGCGCGTGGACAACAGTGTTCTGCTAGAATGCGTTCATGGAACCCGGAAAAACCCCGCCCGCCTTCGCTCCGGCGGGCAAGCCACCCTCAGGCAAAGCTCACGGTGATGATCGTGTGGCGGCGCTGGAGGCGCAGGTGAAAGACCTCACGACCACGCTGGCTCAGATGACGGATATCGCGGGGCGGGCGCAGGCGGATCTGCAGAACGCGAAGATCCGGATGCAGAAGGATGGCGAGGACATCCGCACGTTCGCCGCGGAGGGATTCCTGAAGAAGCTGCTGCCGACGATCGATACCTTCCAGCGGGCGTTCACGCACCTGCCAGAGGATCTTCAGAATCATGAGTGGGTCAAAGGCATCACGGCAATTGAACAGGATCTCATGCGACAGATGGCCGAGATGGGCCTCACGAAAATGGAATGCCTGGGGCACCAGGTCGATACCGCACGCCACGAAGTGATCACGATCGGTCCGGGCAACGAAGGCGAGATCATCGAGGTGATCGAGAACGGCTATGAGCTCCACGGAAAAATCCTGCGGCCGGCGAAAGTCCGGGTGGGAGACGGATCCGTCACCGTGACAGCAGAAGAATGAAGAGAATGCCTGCGGTATTGAGGGCGAAGCACAGTGCAGTCATACGGCGACTTTCAAGGTCAGTGACGCCGGCGAGCAGCGACATGCCGACTTCGTCGGGGAGGGGCGACGCGATGACGATCACCGCAAAGGTCCACTTCAGTGAGTGCTGCACTCTCTCCGACAGCGTTTCATGGTGCATCAGCATACGAATCCGCTGGATGATCGTCGTGGAACGCAGGCGCTGAATTTCCTCCTGCAGCGAGACCGAGATGAAGGTGAGAATGCCCAAGTCGGCGGTCGCCGCCCCAAGGCCGCCGAGGAGAGCCGCCGGCAGCGGAGAGACGTCGGGGGAGATTTCCACGAAGTGCGCAACAGCGAACGGGCTCGTGAAGCCGAAGCTGTAGAGCATGCCCGCGAGGAAGAGTGACGGATACCCGAAGCCATCCAGGTGCGCGGTAATCCAGTGGAAGGAGCCCTGCTGGTACAGCAAATAGCTGATGACGATCGCGCAAATGAAGAGGAGGAGCCGGGGGTAGTTGGTGATGAAACGTGGCATGTGTGTGTAGCACTATTATAGCATCAATCAGCCAAAAATGCATTGCCGGAATGCGTCGCCCTTCTCCTCGAAGTTCTTGAACATGTTGTAGCTGGGGGAGGCGGTCGATAGAAGAACAACGGGTTGCGGGTTGCGGGTTGCGGGTGGTTCTTTTTTTGCGATGTTCACGGCTTCTTGCATAGATTCTGCGTCGAGAACTGTCGAGGTGCTTTTTGCTGCGGTGAGTGCTTCGCGGATGCGCGGACCGCTGCCGGGGAAGAGAATCACGGTCTTCACGGATGAGCGCTTGATGCGCTGCGCAAGTTCCGTGAAGTCATTCCCGCGGTCTTGGCCTCCCAGGATGATCGTTGCAACGCGGTCGCCGAGAGCATCGAGCGCCGCGATGGACGACTGCGGCGTCGTGGAGATCGCGTCATCCACCCATTCGATGCCGTGATGAACTCCGAGGGACTGGAGGCGGTGCGGGAGGCCGCGGAACTCTTTGATCGCCTTCAGCATCAGGTCATTGGCGACACCCAGACGGATGCCCACCTTCCACGCCACCGCGATGTTGCTGCGGTTATGATCGCCGAGGAGGTGCGTCTCTTTGATGGAAATCGGGCACTCATCGGCGGAGAAGGGAATGCGCGTCCCCGGGCTCTCCATCGCGATCTCCCGTGCGCCATCCGACAGAGCACTGTAGAAGATCACATCCTCTTTCCTCTGGAACCGGGCGATATGTTTTTTTGCGTCTTTGTACTTCTCCAGTGACCCATGATAATCCAGATGCTCGGGGAAGAAGCTCGTGATCACCGCGATCTGCGGACTGACCGTGAGATCCATCAACTGGTAGCTGCTCATCTCCATCACGAAGATGGTCCGGCGGAGCCTGCCCTGAGCCGAGCCGAAGGGCTCATGACGATTCGTTGACGGCTTCGCGTCATCCAGATGGCTGATCGCCGGTTCGCCGATATTCCCGATCAGTGAGGCGTCTTCTCCACCGGCTTTCAGAATGTCGTAGATCAGCGTGGACGTCGTACTCTTGCCTTTCGATCCCGTCACACCAATCACGGTCGCGCTGGAATCCTTGATCGAATCAAAAAAGATTTGTGTCGACGATGTCATCTTTTCTTTGACCCGGTCAAATTCTTTTTGATGGGGGATTCCGGGGGATTTGATGATGATGTCGAAGTGCGCGAGGTCTTTCAGATAATTCGGACCAGTGAGTAGTGAGTAGTGAGTAGTGAGTAGTATGGGTTTTTTATCGGCGATCGTGATGTCGCAATTATTGCAATGCTTTTCCAATGCCTTGAGCATGGCTTGGCCTTCTTTGCCGAAGCCGAGGATGCAGATCTTCTTGCCGTTGAGGTCGGTGATCTTCATAGATGTCATCCTGAGCCTGCGAAGGATGACATCATGGTTCGCAGGCTCACCATGACACTATACTTCTTTCTGAAACATTTTCATGACGAACGTATCGTTCCATTCACCTCTTTTTTTCGCCAGTGCGAAAGCCTCTTTGGTCTCCTCCGGCGTCCCGACGCATTCGAACGGCTTGATCCCCTGCAAGCCCAGGAGTTCTTTGTAGAGAGGGACCAGAGAGGCGTCGTCGAACAGATTCTTTCCGAAGATCTTCAGGAGAGTTTCCTTCGGCAGGAACGCGGCGTAGAGAGCGAAGACGAAGGCGCATTTGGGGCAGCGGCCGCACCACGTAAAGCCGCTATCGCGGCCACGTGGCGCGGCCAGAATCTTCCAGTTCGTGTTGCAGCTCGTCGTGCAGGGGAAGTACTGCGGGAATTTGACGAACTCGCGCACGATCTCCAGTTCATTCATCGATCGCAGTTCGCTCTTGTACTCCACGCGATGGGTAATGAACGTCTTCACGTAGTCGCGGAACGCGTTCTCGAATTCCTCGGATTTGCTCCACTGGTGGTTGATCATCTTCCCTTTGAATTCGACATTGCCGATATTGGCGCTCTTCTCGTTGCTCATCGCGACAGCGTCGAAGTCATACAGCAGTGTGATTACAATCGTCACGAACGAGAGGTAGGCGGTGATGGGTACATGACCGTTGAGCGCTCCGGAGGCGTTGAGATCAAACAGCTGTGGCGCGAGCGCGCGCTTGATCGTCAAAAGCGGCAGGCCGGCGGTCTTCGCGAGTGCATCGATCAATGAGTGATGTCCCATGCGGAAGAGCGTGAGGTCGGCCTTCCTCCGCAGGCGCTCCGTCGTGACAACGGAATCCTTGCCGCCGCCGATCGGCACGAGAATTTTGTGCGATTGTTCCCAGTCGCCTTTTTTCGGGAGCGCGGGAAGGGTGACGGCGGGACTCGCCGGGAAATTGATCAGTCCGGCGAAATCGATATCATTCGTATAGAAGAACTCCCCGAGCCCGTTCTCATAGACCGAGTTCCAGAACGCCGCTTGTTTGGCAGAGAGTTCGCCGGACCGAATCTCCATCTTCTTCGGCAGGCAGGTTTTGAAGTAACTGATGCCGCCGATCAGGTGCAGTGCGAAGAGCGCGCGGTCGAATTCTTCCTCTTTCTCGGGTTTGAGAAACGGCGGCGAAGGGAGTGTCAGCGTCTCCGTAAAACTCAATTCATCATCCAGGCAGTACGTGAGTTCAATCGTCCCCGCGTGGGGCTTCCAGGCGTAGGAGTCGAAGAGGAAGGTTTCGTATTGCTTCATGGAGTGTGCAGTGTAGCAGCCCGGCTTCGTCTTTCGGCTTCGTTTGCGAACTACGCCGCAAGACTCCGCCGCGGCATCCGACTTTATGAAGGAATAATCGCGGCGTAGTCTCGGCTGCGCAGTCGCAGCCGGACGAAGCCGGATGGTGCCGAAGGAGGGAGTCGAACCCTCACACCTTGCGGTACACGATTTTGAGTCGTGCGCGTCTACCATTCCGCCACTTCGGCACTGTCTCCATTGTAGTACACCACATCCCCAGCGTCTTCTCCGGAGAGGAATTACGTTTGCCGCAGCAGTGCCAGCACCTCGTCATCCTCCACCTGCGGAAAATCCCCATACCACTTCCCGACGGCGTCGAAGTCGGCGGGAGTGGCGAGGACGATCAATTCATCAGCCTTCTTTCGGAGAACGTCGGCGGTATCCGGCGGGCATACCGGGATCGCGACGATGATCCTGCGTACCCTGGCCTTCCGCAAATCCTCGATCGCCGCGAGGAGCGTGACGCCCGTCGCTGCGCCGTCGTCGGTTACGATGATCGTCTTCCCCTTCAGGTCGGGTCGTGCCCTGACGAGATACGCGTTCTTGCGGCGCGCGAGTTCTTCCGTCTCCTCCCCGATGACCGGTTCCATATCCTCCCACGTGACGCCGTGCGCGCGCATCATCGCGTCATCCACGTGCGTCGATCCTCCTTCGGCCACCGCGCCGAGGCCGAACTCGCGGTGCAGCGGGTGCCCGAGCTTGCGGACGACGTAGGGGTACAGGGGCAACTTGAGGGCATCCACCATCGCTCGTCCGATGACGACTCCGCCCCGCACGAGGGCGAGGATGAGAGTATCTGTACTGCCCGCGAGCTTGGTGAGTTCTTGCGCGAGCTCACGGCCTGCTTGTTGCCGGTCTTGAAAGGGGAGCGATGCCATCCCGCTATAGTGTAGACGCATGCGCATCGCATCTGCCCCCGATGGTCTCGGGCAATTGGGTGCCCGAGGTGATCCGGATCTACGGATGGTTATTCGAGTTGATGTATTGATCTCTTTGCGCCGCCATCCTACCATCTGACCATCCCACCATTTGTCCTATGAAAATTTCCCTCTCCGC
>CAYJTW010000060.1:0-6178 GCA_964373225.1 uncultured Candidatus Peribacteria bacterium | reverse complement strand
CCACACGCATCGCACGCGCTCATGCAGTTTTTCATCGCATGCATCCAGAGCGAGAGCGAGACGGCAAACGCGAGCAGCGACAGCGAGCCGGTCATGCTGCCGAAGACGAGCACACCCGCGTCCGCGTTGTAGTGGGCCATGACGACGCCGACGAGCGCGCTGACCGATGTGAGAAACAGGAAGAACGCGACGACGATGTGGCACGTCATGCAGCAGGTATCGTGCGGGTTCTTTTTCTTGGAAGAGAAGAACATAAGAAAAACAGGGGAAGGCAGGTGGGAACGGTACCGGGGGAGGCGAATGGAGACAAGGAAAGGGGGTGGAAGGGGCTGTTGTTTGATGAGGTAATCGGTTTCTTTCACTCTGCACAGAACGAAAAAAGACATATACTTCCACTATGAAGATTTCTCTTCACTGGCTTCAAGACTTCGTGACGCTGACAGTTTCAGACCCGCAGGAGATTGCGAGGCGCATCACGGCGGGCGTCGCCGAAGTCGATGATGTCGAGGTGCAGGGCGCGCTGCTCGGCAACTGCTGCGTGGGGAAAATCCTGACACTGGCAAAGCACCCGCAGGCTGACAGGCTGAGCATGTGTACCGTGCAGACCGATAAAGGAGTCAAACAAATTGTCTGCGGCGGCATCAATCTGCGTATCGGCATGCGCGTGGCGCTCGCGCACGTGGGCGCGCATGTCCGCTGGCATGGGACGGAGATGATGACGCTCGAGAAGACGAAGATTCGTAACGTAGAGAGTGAAGGCATGATCTGCACGGCAGCCGAGCTCGATCTCACATCCAAATTTCCACAGAAGGACGAACGGGAAGTCATCGATCTTGGATCGGGTGATGAAAGTGTCGGTCAGTCACTCAAGGACTATCTCGGTCAGGACGACGTCGTGCTGCATATCGATAACCATGCGATCACTCACAGAGCGGATTTGTTTTCGCATATGGGCTTCGCGCGCGAGTTTGTGGCTTTGGGATTGGCAAAATGGAAAGCGGGGAGGGGCGCGACACGGTCGCGACCGGAATCCAGAATGAAATTCCCAAAGAGTCCCTTGCCCATGCGATGCATCGTTGATCGAAAAGATCTCGTCCCCCGATACTGTTCCTGTCTTCTGCATATCAACGGTCTCGGCGAAACGCCCGCGTGGATGCGCAAGCGGCTCGAAGCAACAGGCTGGCGGTGCGTCAGTCTGCCGGTCGATATCACCAACTACGTCGCGATGGAGACCGGCATGCCGCTCCATAGCTTTGATGCCGATGACATCCGCGGCGACTTCCACATGCGTGGCGCCAAGGAAGGGGAGAAAATCACGACGCTCGACAATGTAGAGAGAGTGCTCCCCGAAGGCGCGATCGTGCTCAGCGACGACGAGGGCATCTTTGACCTGCTCGGCATCATGGGAGGACTGCGCAGTTCCACGAAAGAATCCACGAAGCACATCTACCTGCACGCGGCCATCGCCGATCCGGTCGCGATCCGCAAAGCGATCATCGCCACCGGCCACCGGACGGACGCATCCACCGTGTACGAAAAGGGAATCCCCCGGATCTCCGCGAGCATCGGACTTCTCCGCGCCATCGAACTCTTTACCGAGCTCGTCCCCGGCTGCCAGATCGCGTCAACACTCGAAGAGTGGGGAGATGAGGGCAAGGGGAAGCCGATAAGTCTATCCCTTGAACGGGTGAATTCCCTTCTTGGCGTGGAGATTCCCGAGAAAAAAATCATCAAAATTCTCGGCGACCTCGAATTCACGGTCCGTAGGGGCAGTTCGCGAACTGCCCCTACGTTTACCGTCACGCCGCCGCTGCATCGGCTGGGCGACATCCGCGGTCCGCATGATCTAATCGAGGAAATCGGACGCGTGGCGGGCTACGGCGAGATTCCGGCGCAAATGCCGATGGCCAGTATCGATCCTCCGCGCCGCGAAACGCGCGTTCATCGTCTCCGCGACGGGCTTGAGGAACGCGGCTACACCGAAATCGTTCCGATCTCACTCGTCGGTGAGGCGCTTCTCAAAAAATCGGGATTCGATCCCGCCGAAGCACTCGCAATCATCAATCCCATCGGCGAAGAGCTCGGATTGCTGCAGACGTCCACACTTCCCGGTCTCCTTGAACACGCGCAACGCAATATTCTCCATACCGGCAGCGTGCTCAGGACATTCCATCTCTCGCGTGTCTTCATCAAGGGGCAAGTGGAACACCTGGAACTCGGCATGCTCGTTGCAAATCTCGAAAAATCATCAGAACATCGCGCACTCCTCGAGGATCCGTTCCTCAACCTCAAAACGGATCTGCAGGAAGCGCTCAGCAGCCTTAGCTATGCACTCGACGTCGCCGTCGCGGGAGAGCTGCCCGCCTCCGCGCACCCCGGCCGCTACGCCGAACTCCTGATCCAGCCGCGCGCGCAGAATCCCGGCGCCGGTGACGTCTCGCATCCCTTCACGCCCGTCGGGAGAATCTTCGAAGTCCATCCGTCCATTGCGGCATCATTCGATCTTCCCCACCGCGCGGCCGCAGTCATCCTCGATCTCTCCGCGGTGCTCGCCATCACGCCTGCCGTCACCATCGCGGCTCCCGTGCCGCTGTTCCCCTCCATCGTCTACGACGTCACGCTCACCGGCCGCCGTCTGACCGAACAAATTGGCGATCTCCTCAAGCGCCTGCGCGGCAGTCACGAATTTTTGGAGAGCGTCACGGTCAAAGATCTCTACAGCGCGAAAGAGTCCTACAATCTCACGCTTACCTTCACGTATCGCGCTGCCGAACGCACGCTCACCGAAAGTGAAGTGAAACCCGTTCACGAGAAGATTCTTGAGGGGGCGAGAGATTAGCTCTACGCGCTCAATAGAACATCCTTTCGCAGCTCTTCAACGAACTGCGCGAACTGTTTTGGGTCCGTAGCGAACGGTTCCTGCGTATCCGCCCATGCAGTCGCAACATCACGAATATTCATTCCTCCCATTCCGGCTCCCTGCCGGCGCGCACGGAGTTCCCGATGCATGCGGCGTACGGTTTCCAGCGTCAATGATTCCGTGCCGACCACGAGAACGTTCGCCTGCGTGCGCCTCTGCTGTAAATTCGCGAGTCCGTGGGGATCTGAGACGATCAGACGGGTGTCAGGCAGCGCGAGAACGCTGTCTTCCAGAGGGTTCGCGATTGGCTGCTCCAGCAAATCCCCAGAGCGAAAGTGGGATGACCCCAGCAGCCCCTTGCCGATCATGCCCGGCTGCACCATCTGGTTGAACGTGTCGACGTAGTACCGGTGACGCCTCTGCATGTCCTGCGCCTGAGCGCCGCGCACGTCGCGGATGAATTCTTGGCACTGTGCGTCCGTCGGTTCGGGAATCGCGACGAGCTGGTCCAGTCGCCGGTGGAATATCTGCGTGAGCGCTTCCATGCCGGGAATGTCCAACCCATGTGCGAGATGCAGGAGGTTCCGTTGCTTCAGATATGCTGCGGTTCGGTACGATGCCGAAACCGAATTCAGGATCTGCGCCCCCTGCGCGGGCGCGTTGGCGATGGCACTGAGCAGCCCGCGTTTCGCCTGGTCGGGGCGCGCGCGCAGCAGTTCCTCCATCTGCGTCACGTCGTTCAAAAACTGCACCATGTCCCGCGGCCAGCGTTCCGAAGGTCCGGGGAATCCCTCCAGGAGAAATCGGGTGTTTCCGTCCGCTTCCAACACCTGCTTGTTCGATTCGACGATGCCGTCGTGGTGGGCGAGGAATTCCGAAAACAGTGCCGGCTGGTCGGCACAGACCTGCGCGAACCCCTGCCCGCCGTGCCATTGTTTGTCGTTGGCGGAGAGGCGCCCCTGTGCTCCGTTCGTCTCATCCAGAACGACGGTGCCATGTTCGTCCATGATGTTGCGCGTTCTGCGGAACCGCGTCGGCTCGCCGGTGATCGCTTCGCGCGCGGGGTCCCAGCCGAAATATGTTCCTGCTCCTACAAGTGAAAGACCAGCAGTGATCAGTGCTCTGCGACGGGTGATGTGACGGGTAACATGTTTGCTGACAAATTCCACTACCGGAGATCTCTGCGGAGCGTTCTGCTTTCCATGGTCGGGCCCATTTGGCTTCTTCTTCCTTTTCGACATGGTGAAAATATAACATTTTTTGTTTTCCTGTCAAATTTCTGCATGTAGGAATTCGGGAAAGGAATGGAGGCAGATGTTCCACGGGGTCGTGGAACCTATTTGAGGTCTTTCTGGAGCCATAATTCCGACATATCGAAAAGATTCTGAGCAGGGAATCTGGCTAATCCAGTAGACCTCTTTAGTATGAAAATGCATACTTCTTTCTCCGCCTTTATCCATGAAAACTGGCTCAACAACTGCGGCAACAAAACGGGACCTGACAGATCTTGAAAAGAGACTAAAGAGTGAGATCCTCGACGGTGTAGCAGTTCTCAATGAGAATCTTCTCCACAATTTTCAAGGGGCATTCAAAGACCGAACAGAGCTTCTAAAAGACAAAGTGAATAATCACGGTCGTCGAATCGTCCGCATCGAAACGTTTCTGAATTTCTTCCCGGAATCATGATGACCGATGTGACCGCTCCAGCAACGAAAAAGGATCTACAGACTTTGCGAAAGCTGACAAAAGCAGACGTCCGTGGTGCTGTTCAGACATTATCGAAGAAATTCGACGACTCCGTGCAGCAAATGGACAAGAAGTTCGAAGAATCCACACAGCAAATGAAGAAGTATTTTGATGAATCCGTGCAACAGATGAACAAGAAATTCGACGAATCCGTACTACAGATGAAAAAGTATTTCGACGTTGCACACGAGAATTTCAGGAAAGACTTGGATACGATCAACACGGAGGCGATTAAAGATCACAGCAAGCGCCTCGTTCACCTGGAAGTGATGCACAACATTCGCTAACACCTGATGTGCATATCTATTCGGATTGCGAGCGAACACTCACCGAGGAGGTGGTGAAACCCGTGCATGAGAAGATTCTTGAGGGGGCGGGTCACGATCGTTCGTGAACGACGTGGGTCGCGAGTGACGTGGCGGGGAGAGGGTAGGGGTTTTCTGTGGAGAAAAATCACTTTTTGGGATTGCAGACTTTCGGCATCTGTAAGTGCAAATCCGATGTTCCACGGTAGTGTGGAACATCCCTATTCATCGTAAAAAGCGCAAACAAAAGAAAACCGCCTTTTGAGGCGGAATTCGTTTCCCCAGGCGGGGTACCAAGAACTCGACAACGTAAACAGCATAGACGGGTCAAAAGTTGCTGTGAAGCGCACTGCATTATACTGGTTTAATGGATCCACAGAACCCACCATCGCCGCCAAAACGTGATTTCCTGTTCGTGGATGAGTCTGGTGATCCCGGCACATTCTCGCCGTACTACATCCTCGGGCTTCTGCATATCACCGATGTGTCGCTCAAAGAACTCAACCTGCATCTCGGCGCGATGCGGTACTTCGGATCAGTGAGGCGTGAACTCAAATCGTCGCGGGTCACGCGGGAGCAGCGCGAACAACTAATCCGTATTCTACGCGACGCGCACGATCACAACTTCGTCCGCGCAAGCGCGGTCTACATTCCGAAGAGCGAGTACAAGGGCATCTATCTGACAGATCGCCCCGACCAGACGCTTGACCCCAGCCGTTTCAAAAACCTGATGCTGCGCCGATTGCTGGAACATCACTTTTCTGTCTGCAAATCGCAGTCGCAGGAAGTGGAACTCGTCGTGGATCGTTTCTTCACCAGCGAGGTCGTCGAGGGCAGGATGCGCCGCTACCTGCGGGAAGATAAGCACGGACGACTTCCCGCGTTCCTGCATATCACCCAAGCCGATTCACGCTACGTTGAACTGCTCCAAATTGCCGACTGGATCGCGGGTGCGGTCAAAGAGCGGTTCTTCACACATGAAGACCGCGACTTCGCCGAACTCTTCCAGTACATCACCACAGCGAAGATCACGAAATGAAAGAGGCCGGTACTCGTACGAGCCCAGCCTCTTTCGTAGGCAGGATCATTATAGCACAAAATGACTCCTGTATAGGCAAAAAGTCTCTCATATTTCCTCCGGTGCTCTGCGTTTTGCTGAGGACGGCAAGCCACCAGTTCGGCATGTCCCATCTCAAAGTCATCACGGGTGTGCGGAGGTAACCAGCCACAGAAGCGATTACTCATCAATCCCTGCGCTTACGCTCAA
>CAYJTW010000059.1:0-6218 GCA_964373225.1 uncultured Candidatus Peribacteria bacterium | reverse complement strand
GCTCTTGCTTCGAGCCATTTGCCGAGGAGAACGAACGTGATCAGAAGCGCGGCGACTTCGAAGTACAGATCATGCATCTGCCCGATCACCGTCCCTTCAGTAAGGAAATGACTGACAAAGTTCCACAAACTGTAGAAGTAGGCGGTGGACGTGCCAATCGCGATGAGACTGTCCATACTGAATGTCCCCATCTTCAGGCTGCTCCAGAAACCCCGGTAGAAGCCGTACCCTAGCCAGAACTGGACGGGTGTCGCCAGGATCAGTGAGAGGAGTCCCATGTAGGGCATGACGACATCGTGGACTCGCGAGTGCGGCAGAAACGAAAGGATCATGAAACCGAGCATCGGCAGGCTCAGAACGAGTCCGATGAAGAACTTGTTGCGGTATCCCGCGATCTCCGCTTCGCGCCGCTTTTTCTCCGCTTCGCGGTCTTGCTCATTGGCGACCATTGCGCCGTAGCCCGCCGCTTTCACGGCATCGATGAGTCCTTGCTCGTTGACCTTCGCAGGGTCAAAGCGAATGCGCGCCTTATTCGCGCCGTAATTCACATTGGCTTCCTCCACGCCGGCGGTCTTTTTCAGTTTGCGGGTGATGAGCGCGCTGCAACTGGCGCAGTGCATGCCCGATATTGATAATGTCGTTTGGCTCATAAAAAATTATAGGAATGCAATCTCGGCGTAGTCTCGGCGTCGCGGAGCGACGACGGACGGAGCCGGATGCATGCCGGTGATGGAGAGAGTGGTTTGAGACGTCATGGAAGAGGATGAATTTTGTACTTTTCATCGAGCGATTCGATCTCCTCCGACCACTTCTGTAGATCGAACACGGGTTCGTGGTCGATGGTGACCGTCTTGCCTTTGAGATCGATACTCACATTCTTGATCTGGCGATAGTCGGTACTGACGTCCTTGATGAGCTTCGCGCAGCCTTCGCAGTGGATGCCGGGGATGAAGACTTTGGTGATGGGCATAGAGAGAAAGGGAAAGAAACGTGTGGTGAGCGGAGTCGAACCATTATCGCCGGGAGAGACCGATCATCTTCACCACTTCGGCTTGCAGGGTTAAGGAGGCGAGTCTCCTCTGAACCGCAAAAGCAAGGAGGAGGATACCCACGATCCCCACGTAGAGCCGGATCGGCTCGAAGTAACTGAGGAGCAGACCCGAGCCGAAGAGGAGGAGCAGAAGCTTGTTGCACACCGGGCAGGCGATCCCCAGGAACCCCAGCACGCCGCCGACTGTCGAGCACGTACCGGACGCAACCGCTTTGGGAATACTGAAATACAATCCCAAGAGGATGGACTCTGCCGTGAGCAACCAGTACTCGTACCCGCTCGTCGGCGTCATGCGTGTGAAGAAGGGATTCTGCCAGAGCGCGGTCACCGTTCCGATGAGCACGAACGCCCCTCCCGCGATGAGCAGGGATGTGCGGAGCGCCGCCGGTGTGAGATGAACATGCTTCACAGGATGAGTGCAGTGGTCGTTCAGTATTCGATGAAAATCTGTCCGGTCATATCGTTGTGCCCCGATCCGCACTGGAGAGAGCAGGCGAAAGGAAAGGTCCCCGTTCGGTCAGTGGGCAAGGGAATATTCACGGTCTTGCCCGTGAAAATCGTTTGACTGATCCCAAGGCCGGGAACCGAAAAACCGTGCGTACCGCTGATGCCGGTGATTTGGAGCGTCACGACTTCGCCCTGTTTCGCCTGGATGACGTTCGGCGTGAATTTCCAGAGTTCAGCCGTGACGGGAATCACTCTGCCTTGCGGGGCAGTTTGCTCCGTGGCCGGAGTGGGTGGCGGCGTTGCGCTCCGCTGCGACGATGCGGGGGCGCACGCAGCGAGACTGACAAGGGCAATGATGGGGATCATGATCCTCAGGGCTTTCATAGGTGGAAAGGGAAGAGAGAAAGAAGATTACTGGAGCATGGCGTCGATGGCGGATTGGAAGGAACTGAAGGGCACCGCGCCGGAAATTGCCTGGTTCTTCTGGGTTTTCAGATCAACGACGAAGTTCCCCGGCGTGCCCTGCACACCCGCGCTGGCGCCCGCGGCCATCTCATCCTTCACGTGTTTGGCGAATTTTCCGGTATCCAGACACGCTGTGAATTTTTTTTCATCCACGCCTGCCGCCTTTGCGGCAACCGGCAGTTGATCGAGAGCAAACCCGGTGCCGCCTGCCGTCGTCTTGTCGAAGAGATAATCGGTGAACTTCCAGAACGCGTCATTGCCGCCGAGCTCCGCAACGCAGTCCGATGCCTCGGCTTGCTTCTGCGCATTGGCATGGAAACCCAACGGGAAGTGACGGTACACCCAGACCACGTTGTCGCCGTACGTCTTCATAATCTCTTGGTACGTAGGATGGACACGCTTGCAGAACGGACATTCGAAATCCGAGTATTCGATGACGGCGACCGTTGCTTTTTTCAGATCGCCACGGATGTGATCGGTCTTTGCGTCGACTGCGGGGAGCTTGTCTGACGATGCCGGTTCAGGAGCCTTCGGAGGAGACGGAGCCGGCGGTGCCTGGACAACCTGCGGGGACGGCCCGCCTGCCGCAAGAGATCCACCGGATTGCATGCTGCCGACAGCGTACCCGACGACGATTCCGACAAGCGTCATCGACAGAGCGGCGCCGCCGATCATGCCGATGAGAAAACCGACGAGATTGCGGGAAGGAGGGGGGACCGATGACTGTCCGGCGGATCCGGTCGACTGCGGTGATTCCTGCCATTGGAGATTAACCATAGTGATTGGGGTAGGGAAAGAAAAGGAATTAAAGAACAGTAATTTCCAGAGGATACATGCCCATCGAACAGGTGGCGACCAATCGCCCGGGGTTCGGAGCGGTGAACGTCACGACGTTCGGGCCGGGCAAGATCTGCTGCGAAAGATCGAGGGCGGAAATCACAAAGAAACTTCTACAGCCCTGTCCATAGGTTCCATCGAAATTCAGCTCAACCGGAATGCCCGCCTTGATTGTCAGGGGGCGGTCAAATCCGGAAGGCGTCATGGTCAGCGCGGCCTGCTGCACTCCGTTGACGATGGGAGGGGTGGCGGCATTGACTTCCGACAACGGAGCTTTGAGAAGCGAGGAGAAATTGAATCCCGTGAGTGCAAAGCCGCTGTTGATATTGAAGAGAGCGAGAACGAGAACGAGCGCCCCGGAGAAGCGCAGGAAGAGGCGTGAGGCTGCCCCTTTGGCGGCCGATGAAATGGCGCCCAGTCCCACGAGAGACGGAAGCGTTCCCAGTGCGAAGATGAACATGGTCATGGCTCCCGTCGAAAAGCTGCCGGACGCGAGCGCCACAAGTTGCAGTGATTGCGTAAAGCCGCACGGCAGAAAGAACGTCAGGGCTCCGAGCGAGGCCGGAGCCAGTGGATGATCACTCTCCGAGAGGCCGGCGATCCAGCGCGAGAGTCTCTTCGGCGGGCGGATCGGGAAGCTGCCCTTCGGGACAATCTGGAGGATCGTGAGCGCGAGCCAGAGCATGATGAACGCGACGAGAATGCTCATGTACCCCGACATTTTTGTGGAGAGCGTGATGGACTGACCAAGGAGTCCGACAAGGCCGCCGAGGACAAAATAGGACACGAGCCGGCCGATATTGAAGTGGAGGAGAGGCCGGAACTTCTCCCACGGAGTTTCCGCCTGATGCAGTTCGTTGTGCTTCGCGGCGAGCGCGAGCAGGAGTCCGCCCGTGACGGCGAGGCAGCTGGAGGTTCCCGCCACGAGGCCGATGGCGAAGATGCCGCCAAAGGAGAGCGCTCCCGATGTCGACGGAGTGAGGGACACGAGATCGAAGGCCTGGAGGAGCTTGTACAGCGCAAAGATGACCAGGAGCGAACCGCCGATTTCCATCCACTTCTTGTGGGAGGGCTCGATGCGTGACGGCGCTTCACCGGGGTGGCGAATCCGGTACCCGGCCCGCTGCACTGCATCGCGAAGATCATCCCAGTCGGGCATCTGCGTGTAGTGAATCTTGGCCGAACCCTTCTGGTGATGGACGGATGCGTGTTTCACGCCCGGCACCCGTTTGAGACTTTGCTTGATGAGATTCTCGCAATTCTTGCAGGTCATGCCGTCGATCCACACATCAAGGATGCCGTTCTGGTCGGTTCCGCAGGCGACCGATCTCGTGGGAATCTCATCGCCGACGCCGTAACCGGCAGAGCGGATGATGCCTTCGATCTCTTCAGATGAAGGCAGTGCATCGGTGTTTGCCGTGATGATAGCGATCCCTTTGCGGTGATCGACATCCACGTGTGTGACACCGTGCACCATCTTCAGCTTGCGTTCAAGGAGGAGCTCGCAGCTCCCGCACGTCATCCCCGAGATGCGGATGTCTGCATGAAGGTGTTTAGATTCGGACATACGGGAAAAGAAGAAAGATACAAAACAGTCACCGGAGAACACTCCGGGACGCATTCATCACCGGTCTTCCCGTTATTCCAGCAGTACGATGCCCCGTTGAAGCGACGTGGTGAGCGGGGGCGCCGTTGAGTCGATAAAGCTGCCCGTTGTGTCCGCGAACGCAATGATCGCAGGAATGGAGGACGGAAGCGCAACGACATTCTGTGCAAGCGGTGATGGGGATGTCATGGCAGCGACGCCATTCTCCGTTCTGGAAAGACAATAGCCGGCGCAACCGGCGCTCATCGGCGCGGGTTGTACGTTGTGGATGCGAACGCAGTGCTCACAGTATGCAGAAGACATCAGCACTGCGGGGGTCATCGTCTCCACCGGGGTCATGATCATCTCCATCGCTTCATCATGCTCCATCGGCATTAATTGAGCATACGCCATGGGCATCATGCAGAGCTGGCCGAAGAAGAGATTCATCATGAACGTGCCGACGACCGCGATTTTTATCCGCATGTGACGCGAAGTATACAGGGGTGTCCGGCAAAGGCAAAATTCATTGCACAGAAGAGGCTACTACCAACCTAAACGAAAACATGGCGCTGCCCCGTACCACTCACTGCTGTTCGGGCACAGGGCTCGCCATGGACCTGAGCGAGCCGAGCGAGAAAAATCATGGCGCTGCCATGAACCAAGTCGCTTGTATCGTTTTTCGACGTGATAAGTGGCCTGCCATGTACCGGAGCCCCGCAGGGCGACTGGTACATGGCTGGGGAGGAAGGATTCGAACCTTCGAATGGCGGCTTCAAAGGCCGCTGCCTTACCACTTGGCGACTCCCCAATGGCCGAAAGGAATCATATCATGGTCGTGCGAATGAAGGGTCCAACTGCAGCGCCCGGGCAAATGCCCTCTCCGCCTCCTGCGCATTGCCCGTGCGTTCCAGCGCAACGCCAAGATTGAAGTGCGCGCCGGCATTCGCCGGATCGAGCGCGATGGCAATGCGGTACTGGGCGATTGAGCCCTCCGTATCGTTTTGCTGCAGATGCAGAAGTCCCATCCCAAGCGCGGCATCAACGCTCTGCGGGTTCAGCGTCATTGCATTCTGATAGTGCGCAGCGGCCTGCGCCTGCGGAGAGGATGCGATGACGGACATGAAGAGCGTCTGGCTGTCTCTCCATATCCCGGTCTGCAGAAAGAACAGCAACGCAAACACCGCCTCCCGCGTCCATCGGAGTGACCAGATGGCTGCCGCTATCACTATGAAGACGATGATCACGGGAATAAAGAATTCCGGCGACAACAGACTGATTGTTCCGACAAACGGATACATCGGGGAGAGATGCAGCGTGATGACGGAGACTTTGGAGAGCAGCGCGAACAGGAACATCGTCACGCTCCAGATGTACGCGGGCAAGAATGCCCGACAGCATTCCCGCAACGACGATCCATGTTCGCTCAAGCCGTGCGATGACGTTTCTCAGAAACATGACAGCGTCGTGATCAGTGCGGCGCCACTATACCGTACGCGCGAACAACGCTTTCCCTGAAGAGATACCCTTGCGAGCGAGTTTTGGCTTCCCTACAATGCCCCGGCCACGCAAAGACCTTCGGTCCACGTGGCGCGCTATGTTTGCTATCGTCGACATCGCCGGCTTTCAGGAAAAGGTGGAAAAGGGGATGAAGCTCAAGGTGCCCCTGCAGGCGTCAGACTCCGGCAAGACCCTCACCTTTGAGAACGTCCTGCTCGTTGCCGACGGCGACAACGTCAAAGTCGGCGCTCCGAATGTGTCCGGCGCGAGTGTGGAGGTCAAAGTCCTCAATCATGGCAAGGGCGACAAGATCCGCATCCAGAAGTTCAAGCG
>CAYJTW010000058.1:4695-6347 GCA_964373225.1 uncultured Candidatus Peribacteria bacterium | reverse complement strand
ACGGACAGGAGCGGCTTCGGCGGCGCGGCGTTCGCGAGTCTTTCCATGGACGAAGACAAGAAGCAACAGAACACGGGCGCCGTGCAGGAGCCCAACCCCTTCCTGGAGCGCCACATTCTGATTTCGACGTACGCGTTATTTGATTGGCTGGCCGAAACGAAGAACCTCCATCGCGTGAGCTTCAAAGACCTCGGCGCGGGCGGCGTTGTGTGTTCCACAGTCGAGCAAGTCGCGGGGCGCAACTTCGGGGCCGATGTTCAACTCGACAAGGTCCACGTCTCCATCCAGAGTCTCCCTCCGGAAGTCATCGCGTGCGCGGAGACGCAGGAACGCTTCTGCTGGACAGCCCATCCATCACTCACACAGCAGATCCTGAAGCACTACAACGACGACTGGGATCTGCCGAGTGTCGCCGAAGGTGCCCGCGCAAGCGTGATCGGCACAGTGAATAGCTCCGGCATCTATCATCTGACGCACAACGGCATGACCGTCTGCAAAGCGAAATCGCAGGACATCACGAGCGGCCTGCTCTACACCCGCCCGACGAAGCTCTCAGAAATCAACCGAATGGAACCACAAATACAAAGTGATGATCAGGGAAAGATACGAGTGAACGAATTAACGAATCAACGAGTTTTTGATACGACCATTTCCGACGTGTTCCATCAGATCTTATCTCACCCCAACCATGCATCGAAATCCCGCGTGTTCCGCCACTACGACAAAACCGTCATCGGGAATTCAATCATTGAAGCCGGCGAGGCGGACGCCTCGGTCATCATGCCCCTGCGCGATCTCCCCTCGTATCTGCCCGGGGGATCGCATCCTGGCTGGGAATTGCGTGAGGATGAACAGCGTACGGGCGCCGTGTTCGCCGGTGACGGGAATCCCCGGTACGGGAGAATTTCCGCCTACTGGCAGGGGGTCCTCGCCGCCGTGGAATCGATGATGAATGTCGCCGCAGTCGGTGGAACTCCGCGCGCGCTCACCGATTGCCTCAATTACGGCAATCCGGAAATCCCCGCGCAACTCGCGTCACTGGAGGAAGGAGTTCGCGGCATCAGCGACGCAGCGAGAGGAGTCACATTCCATGGAGAATGTGTGCCGGTGATCTCCGGGAACGTCAGCCTCTACAATTCTCTTCCCGATGGCAGTTCGATTCCCCCTTCGGCAATCGTCTGCTGCATTGGTGTGATGCCCGATGCGCGAAAGGCGATGACCATGCAGATCAAAAAAGCCGGTTCCTCTCTCTTCCTCATCGGCGAGCGGAAAGACGAGTGCGGCGGCTCGGCGTACTATGAAATTCTGGAAGCAATGACGGGAGCGGGGCGCGACGACCTCCTTGGATCCCAGCTGCCGCAGCCGGACTTCAGCGACGTCACAAAACAGATGACGCTCGTCATCGACGCGATTGGCAAAGGATTGCTTCTCTCGTCGCACGACATCAGCGACGGCGGCCTTCTGCTTGCGCTCTTCGAGATGCTCATGCCGCAGAGGAAAATTGGAGGATCGCTCGGCATGAATATTGATCTGGGCCCACTCAAGAGTTCACTGAACGCAGACAAACTTCTTTTCTCCCAAACACCGGGATTCGTCCTCGAAGTCGCTACAAATGATTGTGACTCCTTCCTGTCGCTCTGCAAAAAGCATTC
>CAYJTW010000058.1:0-4595 GCA_964373225.1 uncultured Candidatus Peribacteria bacterium | reverse complement strand
CACCCTCACCACCCGCCTCGCTGTTCCGCTCTTCGCCGTTCTGCTTCTCGCGGCTCTGCCTCTCTTCGCGCAGGACACCCAGAATGATCTCACCGGCGGCACGATCATCGTTGAGCAGAAGAGCGAGCTCGAAGCAGTGGGTGTCTGGACCATGCTGCAGCCAAACCAGGAGTCGTTTCAGCGCACGGATAAAGAACTGACGATGCCGAATATGCTGCCCGGCAAATACACATTCCTCGCGGATGCCCCCAACGGGACAAGCACGCATATCGATCTGCATCTCGGCGATGAGATCCTCGCGGCGTCCGAGACGCCACAAATCACCTTTGATCTCGCCGACAAAATGACACTGAGGGTCGCCGTACGCTACACGCTGACGATCTCGGGGAAAGTCGGCGTCAACAGCATTCCCTCCGGCGTCCCGTTCGTGCTGGTGGGACCGGACAATTTGACGAAGAAAGGCGTGACCCCGTCGGAATTTTCGCCCTTCCCGATCGGCAATTACAGCGTCACGTTCCGGCCTGACGGATGCCCACAGCCACCGGTGCAATCGGGACAGCTGCAGAAAGACGACCGCGTGAACTTCAAGGTCGAGATCGTCTGCACATCGTTTCGCCCGGTGAAAACGGACAATGCGCCCGGGCACATCAGCACGAACATCGGCGGCGAGACGCTCACATTCACCGACGTCCCGGCCGACTCGTGGTTCGCGCCGTACGTGGCGACCGTCACGAAGCGCGGGGTCATGGGCGGATATACCGATGTCAACGGAGTTCCGACCGGGAAATTCGGACCCGGCGACCCCGTGACGGTCGCGCAACTCGCGAAGATCGCCCACACAGCGCTCAAAATCGATGAGAACGAATTCATGTCGGCGTCGCGGAACCCGCTCGCGCGCGGGCAGTGGTTCACGCGGTACATCGCGTCCGCGGAGGAGCGCGGATGGCTCATATACCTCGATGGCACCATTGACCCCCATCGTCCGGCGACACGGGCCGACGTGGTCACGACCCTGCTCCAGATTTTCGACGTGCCCGTCCGCTGGGGCAAAGGAACCGCGTTCACCGACGTTCTGCGCAAAACCCCCTACAGCGGCGCCATCGAAACGGCTGCAGAGGAAGGCATCGTCTCAGGCTCTACCGATCCCGATGGCAAGGCGACCGGACTCTTTCATCCATCCGATTCCATCACCCGCGCCGAGATCTCGAAGATCCTGATAGCGGTGTATGAAAAATACCAGGCTGCTTCATCGTCCAGTAAATAGTGAATGTCGGGTGTACGGGCGCGACACCCTTCGGCTTCGCTCAGGGCAGGCTCTCGCGCCCGCTCTTCACGCGGAGACCATCGCCGTCGCAAGACCGGTGATATCTCCCGCGCCCATGCAGACGAGAACGTCCCCCGACCGGAGGATCTCTCCTTTGAGGATCTTCTCCGTGTCGGCCAGCCCGCCGCCGTCCACGCACCGCACATCACTCACCTTTTCGATGTCCCTGATGAATCGCGGGAGATCCACCCTGTCCGTTTCGATGTCCTTGCGCGCTTCATAGACATTGGTAACAACCACGGTATCGATGCCACGAAAGCATTCGGTGAATTCGCGGTACAGTTTGAGTGTGCGATCATGCGTATGCGGTTGGAACGCGCAGATGATCCGTCGGCCCGGATACACTGCGATCAACGCATCGAGCGTCGCCCGGATCTCGCGGGGGTGATGACCATAATCGTCGATCACAACAATGTCATGGTGCCTGCCCGCCGAAGCCTTGGCGAAGGCGGGAGGTGCGACGCGTCGCGCGTCGCCTCGAACCATGACATTCCCTTTGAGCTCCATCCGTCTCCAGCTCCCCGCGTATCCGGACACGGCCGCCTGCGCCTGCTTGTCGGGGATGTCTTGCAACCGGGCGAGCGCGAGGACCAGCTGTGCGTTGCCCTGCATGTGCCGCCCCGGTGTTTTGAGAGTGATCAGCGGCTCCGTGTCGGCATCGATGACTCTTCGGTCCGCGCCGTCCGCAATGACGCGGCAGTCGGGATCGCCCAGGTGCGTGATGAGCGTGCCGTCCGTGGGAAGCCGGTGGATGAAGGTAATGAAGGATGCGCGGTAATCTTCGATGGATGTATAGAAGTCGAAGTGGTCGCCGTCACACGTCGTCATCAGGATGACCGACGGATTGTAGTGATGGAACGCATTGCGGTATTCGCATGCCTCGAGCAGGAAGATTCCTCCATCCCTGCCTTTGCGCCAGTTACGGCCGCTTGCCCCGCGTAGTCCGCCCGAGGCGGACGAAGGGGGGTCCAATGCTTTGAGCTTCGTCCCGACGACCACCGTCGGATCGCGGCCGCTGTGCATCAGCAGACGAGCCGCCATCCCCGTCGTGGAGGATTTTCCGTGCGTGCCGCACACGGCGATGACCGTGTGGCCTTTGGAGAGTACTCCGAGCGCTTCGGGATACGACTGCTGGAGGATCCCGAGTTCTTGCGCGCGCCTGCGCTCCGGCGCATCGGGAGGGATTGCTTCGGAATAGACGAAGAGATCGGCATCGGAGGGAACGGACGCGCCGGATTGATCCAGTGTGATGGTGATTCCCTGCGAGCGGAGATCGTCGATCAAGGGCGCAGCATGCTGCGCCCCTACGGCGCGGTCGCTTCCCATGACAATATGCCCGGCCGCACGCTGCAGCGATGCGTAGGCGCTCAGCCCGATGCCGCCGATTCCCGAGCAGTAGATCTTCACAATGGTATTCTACATGCATGGCGTACCGGGATTTAGAGCCAATGAGCAAACAACTCACGATTGTCGTCGGTCTGACGGTCGTGGGATTCATGGCGTTCGGCCTCGCTCTCTCGTACTACCGCAATATCCTCTTCGATACGCATTTAATCGAGATCGGGCAGCAGAACGACCTGCTGCAGAAGCATATTGATGCCGAGCAGGGCGATCTCGATTACTACCGCTCCGCGCAGTACAAGGATAAGTACGCCAAAGAAACGCTTGGGAGGCTGAACCCCGGTGAAAAACTCCTGATCATCACGCAAAAACCGCCCTCGCTCGATATCAATCCCGGCCCCGATTTCTCCGTCAGCGAACAGCAAACGGCTGCCTTCGAAGAAACGCTGCGCCAAATGCCGGTGTACCTGCACTGGAAACTCTACTTCTTCGAAAAGGAGAAGATTGACGAATTAAAGAGAGGGATATAGCATCACACCTTTTTCAACCACTATGATTCTCCGTCCGTCCGAATTGCCGAAAGAAGTTGAGCAAGAATTGCAGATGTACGACGATTATCGTAATTCTATCGGCCATATCGTGAATCCGCATGATATTACGACGATTGTGTTCATGCGTTTGTGTAAAAGAGGGATTATCACGAAGCACAATGGACGAGAAATTTCCCAGCGCCTCCATGCCGAGCAAGAGAACTGCACCGAAGAATATCTGCAACGGCGCATGTCAGACTTGAAGGCAAAAGTGATGGGAATCGGCGCAAACATCGACAATGGGGATATGCTGGTGAGAGAAGCGCGTTGTGCATTTCACCAATGGTTCAAGATGCAGGGACTGCCGCTTGAAAAATACGAAAGCCATTCCCTGTACAAAGAAATCCTGCAGCTGGGAGATCAATTATCGAAAAAAACGACTCGTGAAAAGATATCGACTTCAGGATCGATACGCGCAGAGGTGAGCTCGCGTGAATGCATCTAGGTATGGCGGCGCCACGTGGGCGCGCCTCAAGGCCACGTAAAGCGGCTGCGCCGCACGTGGCACGTAAAGTCGCTTCGCGCCTTTACGTGGTTGCGGGGGCTGGATTTGAACCAGCGACCTCGAGGTTATGAGCCTCGCGAGCTACCAGGCTGCTCCACCCCGCGTCGACTTGCCATGAACCTGAGCGAAGCGAATGGTTCATGGGGCAGCTCGATTCTGAAGCAGGAGTTTTGCTCTTGCAAGCAATAAAAACCTCATTAGAATGCCTGCACTATGGCGCATAAAAAGGCAGGTGGGTCTACCACAAACGGCAGAGACAGCCGGTCCAAGCGACGCGGCGTCAAGCGCTTCGGCGGCGAGCAGGTGAATGCCGGTGAAATTCTCATCCGGCAGAAGGGATACTGGTTCTTCCCCGGCAAGAACACGCACCTCGGCACGGACTGGACGATCCACGCGAACATCGACGGTGTCGTGCAATTCGCACAAAAGCGCCGACTGAAATTCGACGGCGCTCGCGAGCGCTGCACGGTGGTGAGTATCGAGCCAGTGAAGGTCTAATGGTCAGGCGTCCGGCTTTGCGACGACGGCCTTCAGGAGTTTTCGCACTGCAGGAATTAACTTCTCATCAGCAAGATTCCAAATTGACGGTGGATCAAGATCATCCGTGAGTGAAGCGAGATTGGAGAGCAGCTGTCCCAAACGCATATCAGGATGCTGCTGCCATGCGACTCTGATGTAGTTCAAAATAACCTGGATGCGTTTTGGATTTGGACGATCACCAACAATACCTTCCGGCAATGGATGACCTTCTGGCACGAAAAAAATGTACTCGTGACTGAACGCGCTGTCCATATCTTGTATCTCCTCGGAATCTTCGGTTGCGTCGGTTGCGTCG
>CAYJTW010000057.1:0-6556 GCA_964373225.1 uncultured Candidatus Peribacteria bacterium | reverse complement strand
GAATCGTACATCTGCAGTATTGCCGAGAGTCCGGAAATACAGGTTCCGATGGGTGTGGGAACGGGAGCCACAGATATTCGGCATAAGATTCTTGAAAGTGCGGAGTGGACGGGGGCGGGAGCTGCGGCAGGCGCGGGACTTGGAGCAATAGGGGGAATCACCAGTGCAACCGTATCCGCTGCTGCAGTGCAGAGTGCGGTTGCCGTCGGCGCCGCCACCGGAGGCATCGCTGCTCTCGGCGTTCCGGCACTTGCGTGCTTCAGCAAGATGCGGAAAGCCTGGAAAGAAAATGAAAGCGGAATCGCCGCATTGTGGTTCGGCGCCGGCGCCGGCATTCTTGCCGGAGGAGGATATGCGGCTGCAACACTCGGCGTGCCTGCGATCGGTGCGGCCATTGCAGGACTCGGCGCAGTGACGGTTCCCCCCGTTGCTCTCGCTGCGGGAATCGGAGCGGGTTTGTGGGCTTTCCTGAAAGTCACCAAACTTGATCGGAGATTGTTCGGTAGCCGCCAGCTGGCGTTCCTCTGGCCGCGCTGGGGAGCACGTCCGGAATGGACTGTGATCCAACATGATCGTGTGAAGCTGAAGATTGCATGGGATGCTCTCGTGAAAGGCGTGAAAGACGGAAAGCTCAACAAAGAGACGTGGTACGTGCAGAGTCAGCTGCAGGAAGTCGGACGTCTGGTGCTCCAGAATATGCTGGAGGAAATGGGAGGGGCTGCGGGGCTGCGTTCACTCTCGTCCGAAGACTGGGACAACTTCTCCATGCAAAACAGACGTCTCGAACTGCAGCGACAGATTCATGAAATGACGCAATTAGGCATTGCCTCATTGGGGGGCAAAACATTTGAGCCGCTCGCCAGATCGGCCAAGGCGACTGTCGATTACGCCTCTACGCGGCAAGCATCCGTGCGCCGTGGCGTCGGCAATTTCCTCTTCAACGGCGGGCTCAGCAACTGGCTCAACAAGAAGCGGTGATCCGGCTCCGCTGCGCTACGCCGAGACGATGTCCGGCTCCGTCTACGGGTTCGCCGAGACGAAATTGTATCAACAATGATACAATGAGAGGAAAAATATGATACAATTTTGTGAGGTGCGGTGATGGTTTCGAGAGTTGCTTGAATCACCTCCATTGCGCTGATCGATCATTCCCGCAGCACATCGCGCGCGTAATCGTCGACAGCATCGCGGAAGAATTTTTTTACGGCCGTCCAATCGACGGAACGCAGGAGAACGAGCGGGGTCTCGTCCGCCTCGGCATCATCAAAGTACGCCAGACTTTTGAGAGCGTGAAGCACGGTGTTGCGGGTTCCGCCGTACTTCCTCTGATACCACGAAAAGAGATCGGCCAGTTGCCAGTGCTTCTCCTGCAGCAGCACGAACATATCAATGAAGTCCCTCCGCGTTCCCCGCGCCGCAATGGCTTCCACCTTCATCGCCGCCGCATCACGGAGATCGGCAAGACGGATGCCGTTCCACGCGATGGGATCGAACAGCAGAGGGTAGGGATAGAAGAAACAGCTGAACTTCACGTCGCCGAAAAATCCGTCGATCGTCTGCCACTCGATGCGCTCCGTGGAAAGACCATGTTCCTCCAATTGCTGTGACAGGATGCGCTCATCAAATTTTTGCGTCGTGAAGAAATCAAGATCGCGGGAGATGCGATGGCCCAGTTGCAACGCGATGTTCGTGCCTCCGGCGAGGTATGCGTTGCCAAGTACTCCGCCGCGCGTGAGGCGCTCCAGCACGGCGAGAGTGCCTGCGGGGAGAACTTCTTCATGCATGGGTCTTCGCGTCCGAACGGGTTCCCGGCAGGACCATGTTCCAGAAATTCCTGCTCTTGGGTGACAGAGACCGGCCAACGCGCGCCACGTCGGCGATCCGGCTGCGATCGTAGGTGTGCAGCAACCAACGGATGCTCTCCATATCGCCACGTTCCAGCAGACGTTCAATGATCTGTCGTTCATGGCGCGCACTATCGAGCAACCGGGAATCAACATCCCAGAAGTATCGGCGGATGGTCTGCGGAATCGGCATGCGGATTGATTATAGCATATCGCAGCATGTTTTTCAGTGTCGTTTGCTGCCAATCATCGCACCCAGTTCGCCACCTTCAGCCCCGGTACCCGTCGGAATTCCCGGACATTGTTGGTAACGAGCGTCACGTCCAGCGCTTTTGCATGGGCGGCGATCAGCAGATCCATATTCCCGATCATCATGCCCTTTTTGCGGAGGTGTGCCCGAATGACGCCGTAGTGCTCCGCAGCCGATTCGCCGTAGTGCGCGATGACAAGAGGGGAAATGAATATTTTCAGAAGTTTTCCATTCTCCTCTCTGTGACGGCTGTGTTCCACTCCGTACCACAGCTCCGAGAGCGTCATCGTCGATATGCCGACGTCATTCACCGACAGTTTCGCAAACGCGGAGCGCACCGACTGCGGTTCGTTCTTCATCAGGTAGATGCACGTATGCGTATCGAGCAGGTACTTCATGGCAGTAACGGGGGACGCTCCTGCGGAGGGAGTTGCTCTCTGCCATCGGCGAAAAAGTCATCGGAAAATTTTCCGCAGACGTCGCAGAGCGCATCGAAATTTCGTTTCTTGGGTAGTAACAGCACGCCGTCGCCGCATTTCTGAACAATCACTTCCGTGCCCGTGAACCGGAATTCTTTGGGCAGCCGGACAGCCTGGCTGCGGCCGTTGCGGAAAAGTTTGGCGGTGGTCATGCAAGAAGTATATACCATTGATATATACTTTTCAAGAGCAGCGGTTGCTGAAGGGCAGCAAGAGGCTCCTGCGAGTGAAATAGTGTAATAAATGGCTTATAGAAGCTAATAACTAATGTGAAATATTACTTGATTATGTCAAATATTGGCACTATAATAAGAATTGGCTGGTCGGTCTTTGACTTCACCTGCGAATTCGGCTGCGTTAGCCGAATTTCTTCCTCCTCTTCCTTTACAAGGAAGTCGAAGACAACCCCTAACCAAGGAGTTCGTTCCATGGCTCTCACAACCGTTCAGGTTCAGGCCGCTTTGGCCCCGATCAACGCAGCTCTGCGAGCGATCAACACCGAGCTGGCGGCTACCGCCCCGGCTCTCACGTTGGTCCAGTTGCAGGCGCTCCAACCGCGTTTGGACGCGCAGCGTGTTGCCCTGACCGCAATCAACACGCCGACGGGAAACGTGGATGCGGCAGATCTGCCCCTGTTGGACCCCGCGACGGTCCTGCTCCAGGGTTTGCATCTGACGCTCGCCGCACGCATCGTGGCGGCAACCCCCGCCACCACGTCCGCCTCAGGAGGAGTTGCGCGCTTCGTCGGCAACCTTTTCCTGATCCTGCTCGCTGCCGTTCTCATCGCCGCAGCAGGCGCTGCCATCTTTACCGTCGGTGCGTACGCGTACAACAACACGTCCTTCGCGGCGAAACCGGCGGATCCCCTCACGTTCGAGGAAAAGGTGCCCAGCAAGAAGGACTGGAAGGCAGACGATTTTCTGTCAGTCCTGAAGGGGAAAAAGGCGGGCGTTGACACTGAAACCGGTCTTGATATCAAGGCGCTCTCTCCCGATAAGGGTTGGGTGCTTGCGATCAATGACGGAATGTCGCCGCTCTGGCGACCTATCCGTACGACCGGCCCCCAAGACTGGAAGGATCTGGGAATGGGCGGGACTGCTCCCACAGAAATTCGGGTCACGCTTATGGCTGATCCGCACCTTTGTGACGGAGTTGTCCGGAAGGATTCGACGCGCGTCCAGAAAATCGCAGTGAAGTAGGAGCCGCAATGGCCAGCCTATGGGGCGAAGCTTGCTTCGCCCCTCACTGTATATGGCAAAACATGTGCAGCGTCTTTTGCGTGCGCCTGCTTTCCTCAGGCGCCGATCTTGCGCAACTGTTCCAGTGCCTGCCCCAGCATTTTTGCCAGGTCTTCACTCGCTTTCTTATTGCTCTCGTCAGTGCCCTTCTTGATTCCCGCCTGTGCGGTGGCGATTGCCTGCCCCAAGGATTCGGCGATCTTTTTGACGCCTGCCTCCGCAGCACCGAGTTTTTGCAGTGTCTGCTGGGTCGTCGTCAGCGACGCCAGAAGAGTTTCCATGGCTTTGCGCATGCCTTCCAGACCGGCCTTATTCATTCCTTGCTCGGCGGCAGTTAATGACTTCAGCAACGAATCGGCAGCTTTTGTGGCAGGTTCTGTTCCGAGTCTTCGCAATGCCAGTTCTGTGTCGGAGACTCTCCGGAGGAGTTCTTGACCCAGTTTGGCGAGACCCTGTTCGCCAAGTCTCTTCATCGTTTCCTGAATGGATGTTTGTGACCGGAGAAGATCATCCGCAAGACTGATGTTGGCATCGCCGCCCAGTTTTCGCAAACCGGCTTCCACCTGTGACAGGTTCGCAAGCAGATCCTGTGCCAACTTTTGCTGCGCGTCAGGTCCGGATTTCGCGAAGCCTTCCGGTCCGAGTTTCGTCATCTGTCCCTCGATGACACTCAGTCGATTCACGGCGTTGGCGGCAAGCGCTTTCAGAGGACCTTCTACCCCCAGTTTCTTGACGCCTTGCTCCCCTAATTTTCTCAGAGGTTGGTTCTTCTCCCTCTTTTCCAATTCTTCCCGCGCCTTCTTCAGTACTTCTTCGTACTCCCGCAATCTCTTAAGCAGCACCGCATCTCCATCCGCGTTCATCCCCAGCAGCAGCATCGTGCTTTCGATGTCGCGGATACCGAACTGCACGCTGTTGCCGGCAAAGCTCGGCTGGTTCAGTAGGCCACCGTTACTTTGCGCTAGCGCACTGCGAAGGAGTTCGGTGCGCCCTAATTCGGCATCGTCGATTCCCTGTTGTCCACTGGCACGGGCGGTCTGGATGATGTCTTCGGCTTCTTTGTTTGCCGTGGTCAGAATTCCGCGCGTGTCCGACGCATAGATATTGCTGGCCTTCCGGGCTGCCTCTAACAGTCTATCGGCGTCCTCCGTTGCTTTGTCGATGATGGCTTGCCCGTCGACCTGTGCCTTGAGCACACCTGCCGGCGGCACTGCGCCCAGAAGAGGCATGCCAGGCATGCCGAGACCCATGAGCACGGGGATGATGTTTGCGGGATCCTTCCATGCCTGTTCTTCCAGTTTCTTCGCCTCCGCCTGGGCAGCTTTTATGCGCTCCTCGCGCTCCTGCTCCGCTTTCTGCACCCGGCCGAGAGCGGCAAACGTGATTGCTTCGTCCATGATTTCCTCCACGTTCTGATGCGCATTCTCGAGCAGGTCCTGCGCCGATTTCTCGGCGGTGGGGATGATCTGTCCGATCTTCGCGACCGTTGCGTCTGCGTTCTGTTGCGCAAGCGTCACGCGCGCTTTGGCCTCGGTTTCCGCGATGTCGACCTCGGTCTTGCGGTCCACTTCCGCCTGGGTCAGGAGCTTCTGCGCTCCCGGCACGCCGGCGTTAACCGCCTTGCGCGCTTTCTCCACGCGCTCATCGGTGCGCTTGCGGATATCATCAACCGTTTTGTTCGCCGCATCACTCACTTTCTTGACGCCCGCCTCGCCCGCCGTGCGTGCGGCTTCCACCGCAGCCGGACCTCCGGCTTTGGCGGCCTGAGCACGGAGAGTCTTGGCGCCCTCTTCGGCATGCGCGATCGCGTAGCGTACATCGTCGTAGAGACGCTTGCCTTCGCGTTCGGCGGCCTCGATCATTTTGTTGCCCCGGCTGCGCGCATCTGCGATGCGGGCCTCGCCGGTCTTGCGTTCCTTATCACGTGCTTCCTGAGCAGCGGCGAGCAGTTTCTGTGCCGCCTGCACGCCGGATTCGGCGGTTGCGATGTCCTGCTTCTCCTGTGCTTGTGCCTGGAGTACTTGACCACGCAGCGCTTTTATCCTCGCGGATCCGGGAAGTTCTCCAAGATCGAGTGCGTTCTGTATTTGCTTTTCGAATTGCTCCACGGTGTTTGCGGCGACTCCGCGCACCCGTACTATTTCCTGGTCGGCCGTCAGCCGTGTTTGTTTCACAACTGCTTCCGCTTTGACGACTTCGGCCTCGCGTTCCTTGTTGTTTTGTTCTGCTTCTTTCTGAGCCGCTGCGACGTTCTTGTCCCGTGCGGCGGTCGCCTGATTGACGCGTGCCGCGATGGCGTCCCGTGTGGCGCGGATCGCTGCTGCGTTGTATTCCTTGTGTCCTTCCTCCTGACGTTTCCTGGCTCTCGCCTGTGCTTCCTCGACGCCTTTCTTGCTCGCGTCCTGTGCGTTCTTCACCAGCTCTGCTCCGCGCGACTGTGCACTGAGCAGCGGACCATTGGCTGCAGTCAACATCTGCGTCGCCAACGACCGCACCCTTCCGCGGAAATCCGTCTCGAACAGATTCGGACCGCCGAGCGGGGCAAGCGGCAATCCGCCAAGGCCGCCCGGTATGGTTAGCAAGCCGACGGAGCCCGCGCCGAGCGCCGTCTGGCGGTCAGGATTCAGCGCAAGGTAGAGCCACGCGAGCTGCCGCGTCTGCTCCACCGCGTTCGCGCGGCTGACTTCGTCCGTGATATCGAGCGAACCCGCCGGAGGTGCCCGCTCCGGCCGGAAATCGGCCATC
>CAYJTW010000056.1:0-6967 GCA_964373225.1 uncultured Candidatus Peribacteria bacterium | reverse complement strand
GTGGTTTGAGAGCGAGGAGGGCAAGGGGACGACGTTCTTTGTGGAGTTGCCGGTAAAGAATCCAGATGCGAAGTAATCATCGGGAAAGAGTGTCCTGAAATCCTTCCCAATACGATTGCAGGGTATACACATGAAATGTTCGTCCAGAGGTTCTGTCATAGCCTTCAATCCATTTTTTCGTGATCGGGAAATAACCTTCGCCAACAGTATTCCATCGTCGGTAAAAATAATAGCGCCCCGATGAGTCTGTAGACTCCAAGAGTTTTTCGACAGGCCACTTTGCATCTCCAAATAATGCACTTACTTCTGGATGCTCAAAACATGTCTGACCATCTCTAACCCATTCGGGCTTATACAGACCTCGGTAAAATGGGGTGAGCAAGTCTCCTTCGCAAATAATTTTTGTTGCACCTGAATTAACTTCAATTGTTGCAATAAAACCTCTATGGGATGGTGTATTAGTAAATGATCCTTGAATCATAATTTTGTCGTTTGATATCCAGGCAGTCCTATCAATTGCGATATTTAATCCAGAAATAGTTTTAAGAGTTAATATTTCCTTTTCATTTTCATAAACATGTAAATTCCATCCATTGTTAGTGCCTACAAGTAAGTATTTTTGTTCTGGAGAAAATCTCGCAAAACTAATGTCAAATGCCATCTCACGCTGGTACTTTTTTTTGCTGTTAATATCGGTACTTATTATCTTTCGATCTTTTTTGCATATGTAATTGGGTTTACATTCTTCGCTTGCAATTGCGGTAATTACAGCACCATCGAGCGTAGGTCGGGAATATGTAGTATCTTCCGTTGACACAAAAATTTTTTCCAATTCCTCACCCCCCCTCAAAATGGAAACTCCTTCAGCTGTGTCTACTGCAATAAAGATATTTTTTAGAGGATCCAATTGCTCCGCTATTAATAGATAGCCAGCGATTACAATGCATGCAATTGCGAACAGCTTTATGCCGATGGAAACAGAAGAAGATTTTTTCATGGTTTAGAGAATTTATTCATTATAAATTCCCATGCATTTTGAGCCCAATTATCATCGATAGAGTTATGTGTTTCGGAATAACCAAGATCAACATTTTCAGCGCCAGAGATGAAGGTTCCATGCATTGGCGTACCGTCTAAGGCGGCAGAGATGGCAAAATTAATGGTCAAGCTATTGGTATACATTCTGGTTGGTGCAAAATTTAACTGGTAGACATTGTACACGGATTCCGCGGCGGGATTTCTGAAAACAGGCACTCCTGCGCCAGTAACAGCTCCCAATTGTACTGCATCGATGTATGCGACTGCTTTGAGCGAGGCCGAACCGAGCGTATCTTTCCTTGCTGCAACAGTTCCAAATAGACGATTCGCAGTGCCACCGCCCCAACTATAACTCTCATTTACTACTTCATTAATACCCCCTAAGCCAGCGAACATACCGCGTTGGTTAATACGATCCTGAATAACTGTACGTATTTTCTCCAAGACGATATCCGGATGTAGCTCAAAAGTCGAACTCATGCCAAGCTCAGCACCAATTTCATGAAAGAGTTCGCCGACACGGAATTCCAAAACCTCATAGCCGCTTTTTACTGCCTCAAATCTTGTTTTTTGGTCTATTCCGGCCTGACTGTCTCCCAATGTCTGGGAATTTCCAAGAATAAGTATTACAAGTTTTCCGTTCGTCACAGGTTGTGAAGCAGGAATGTGATAGAAAATTTTACTATTTAACACTGACAAGCTTTTCCCTACGTCAGCGTTATTTTGTAATTGCATGCCAATACCCTCATGATACCCCCTCAACTTCTCCGTATCATTCACATTAATTCCACCCCTCGTCTTCGCACTCTTCAGCATGTCCTGGAACACCTCTCCCGCGCTCTTGATTTTCTGCAGGGTCAGGTAGGGATTCGTTTTTGCCTGGAACTGCAGACCCTCTGAGGTGAAGTCTTTCGCGGTGAGAGCCGTGCTGCCGCCCCACACGGCCGTTCCCGGCGCGTTCTGCAGAACAAACTTGAGATTGTTCAGGCGCTTGGTGCCCGGATTGCCATCCGTGGACGTGAGAGCTGCCAGCATGACCGGATCACCGGCGAGAGTGTCGCTGCCGACTCCGTAGGAGGTCATTGCAAAGTCTTCAGCGAGTTGTACGCGTTCTGTTTCGGTGAGACCGGCGAGGAAGTTCATCATCGCCTGCTCGCGCTCCACGGCAGCGGCAATTTCGGGAGAGACGTGCCCTCCGCTTGCGGCAACATCTGTTCCCGCCGCAGTCAGGGCTGCCTGTACGACCGTCACCGGCTTCCCCGTCCACCCCGCCACCTCCGCGACCGTCGGGTTGCGCTGGACGGACCAGGCGTAGCGGAAAAGCTGCGCGGCCCCACCATCGGGGTCGGCCCGGTGCCCCTCGATGATGGTATTCACCATGCGTGCGTAAGTGTCATCGGAGACGGCACCGGGAGTGGTGGACGCCGCCAGAATCTTTGCATCGAGTGTGGCCCATGCCAGCTGCTCGGTCCGTTGTTGCCGGAGCTTCTCGGCATTCATCAGCGTGCCGCTGGCGAGGCAGAGACCCTCGTAGATGCTGTAGTTTTTTTCGAACTGTCCATCTGCGGCGGCGTAGAAGTCCCCCCACGTGGGGGCGTTCGGAATCGCGGTGTGGTAATTGTGGCCGGTGGGGTCAACGAAGCCGCCGGAGCGCCGCGGGCGGACGACGCCGTTTTTTTCCATCAGGACATCCATGAACGCCTCCTGCATCGCGTTCACGTACGACGGATACATCGCGGCCTTCGCATTGTCGACGATGGTGCGATAATCGGATTTGATGTTCGGATCCATCGTGTCGTACGCGCCGCCCGTGATCCACCGCGCGATGGCGTCATTGCCGGAATTGAAATTCACCGGGCCGCGGCTGAGCACGTCGGTGAGCGCGATCATGTCGCCCCCGATGCGGTTTTGGAGCGCCGGCGCGACGACGCCCATCGGCAGAGCGGTCGCCGTGGCGGAGCGGGGGGTTTCCACGGCGAATTGCACGTCGAGCGCCACGCTGTCGAACAGGTCGTCGCCATCGCTGCCGATGGTCAGTTCCAGGCGGAAACCCGGAGCCATGCCGAAGAACGGTTCACGGAGACTGCCGAAGTCGAGCGTTCCGCCATTCTCGAGTTTTTGGGTCCACGGTTCGTCGCGCACGCCTCCCGGCCGGACGCGAGTCAACGTCACCGTCACGCCGTTGCCACCCCGCGCATCGAGATGCCTGATGGTCCCGTGCGGCATCACGCGGCTTTCGCCCGTGGGCGCAAACGTCAGTCGGATGTCTTTTCCCTTCATGGGATGCACAAGGAGGCTGCCGGGCGCGAGCGGCCGGATGCCGCCGGACTGATCTGCCGCAACCGGTGTCGCAGCGGTATTGCCATTGCTGACGATACTCAGCGGCAGATCGCGTGTGCCGGCGGGAAGGGGATGTGTAATGGCGGTGAGCATCAGCGGCGTCATCTCCTGGTTCATCAGCAGCGATCCGTCGCGCACCGTGGTGCCGTCGGGACGATTGAGGATCCAGAAGTAGCCCTTCTGGTCTTGCTGTACGTCGCGGGGCAGATCCATCGAGAAGGTGGTCGCGCCGGTGGTCGTCGCTGTTTTGTAGGCGATCTTCCCCCCCGTCTGGAACCAGCGGCTGACGTCGATCGTGTAGCCGGCGGGCATGTTTTCCATCTGCATGCGGATCGTCTGTGCAGTCGGTCGCGTGATCGTCATCAACGGCGTTGCCGCCGTGAGTTCCCGGCCCGTCTCCCCGTCGGGCGTCACCCCCGTGAGCCCCGTCGTGCCCAGGGCATTGGCCGTCGGCTGTGTCAGGGGGATCGGCGATGCGGATCCGTCCGCCGCAACAATCTCTGCCCGCCATGTGCCGAGGACTGACGGGGAGAACAGATCTGCGGCTGCCGTCGCCGGCGCGGGGACCTCCACCCACGGCATCCGGTTGGTCTGCTGGTTGAGCATCGTCTGGAGTTCGGGGATGTTGTCGCGCAGCGCCTCGGGCGCGTAGAAGCCGGGAATCGTGATGATGTGGTCGCCCGCTTCGGGCGTGATCCTGGCGCTGCCGAACGAGAGTGATTGTTTGCCGTCGAAGCCGGTGGTCCGCAGATCGAGCCAGTCTCCGTTCTTGATCACGTCTACCGAGGGCCGGCTGAGGATGGTCGACTCCCGGATGCGCGGCGCGGCCGCGGCCTTCGCCGCTTCCTGCGCGGTCAGCATCTGTTGCAACAGATCACTGACGATTTTCTGCATCGCCGCGGCGTCGGCGATCTCCACATGTTCGTCATACGTTGGCGCAGCGGGAGGCTCTACTGGCGCTATTTCCCGTTGTACCGGGTCCGGCAGGATGGGAAGCGCAACGATGGGGGACGGCTCCGCAGGTCGCTCAGGAGCACGATCCGGGGGGAGTACAGGAAGAATCACCCGGACAGGATCGGGATCCGGAGTCTGCGCCGGTGGCGGTGCAGGAGCAGGTTCGCGAACGGGAGCGGGAAAGGGAGTAGGGGCGGGAGCGGGAGCGGGAGCGGCAGAGGCCAATTCCACCGCGTACTGTACGTCCAGCTCCACGCTGCTATACAGGTTGTTGTCGCTGCTGATGGTGAGTTCCAGGCGGAAGCCCGTGTCCAGACCGATGAACGGTTCGCGGAGACTGCTGAAGTCGATCGTCCCGCCTTCCTCAATCTTTTTGATCCACGGTGCGTCGCGCGAGCCGCTGGGCCGGACGCGGACGAGAGTGACGGTCACGCCGTCGCTCCCGCTTGCATCGAGATGCCTGATCGTCCCGTGGGGCATCACCCGGCCTTCACCGGTGATGGAAAAACTCAACCGGATGTCTTTGCCCTGGGTTGCATGCACGCGGAGGCGGCCCGTTTCTCCGTCGGGCACCACCCCTGTCGTGCCGGGGATAGTCTTCGCCGGCTGCGTCAGGGCCACAGGCTCCGCTGTTCCGTCCGCCGCAACAATCTCTGCCCGCCATGTGCCGAGAGCCGGCGCACCAAAGAGATCGCCCGCCGCAGTGGCGGGAGCGGGCACATCGGCCCACGGCATCGCGTTGGTCTGGTGGTTGAGCATCGACTGGAGTCCGGGGATCGCCCCGGGCGCGTAGGAGCCGGGAATCGTGATGATGTGATTACCCGGCTCGGGCGTGATCTTGGTGCCGTCGAACGTGAACGATTGCCTGCCGTTAAAACCGCGAGTACGGAGTTCGAGCCAGTCTCCGTTCTTGATCACTTCTACCGAGGGCCGGCTGAGGATCGTCGATTCCCGGATGCGGGGCGCGGCCGCGGCCTTCGCCGCTTCCTGCCCGATGAGCATCAGCTGCAGCAGATCGGCAACGATCTTCTGCATCGCCGCGACGTCCGCCGCTTCCTTCTCCGCCTGCGCCTCCGCGCCGAGCAGGTCCGTTTCTTGTATGGATATCTGCCCTGCTTCCTCTGCAAGCTCCGCAAAGACCGTATCGAACGCCGATCGCCGGGCGTCAAGAACACCCCGCAGCGTGCCGATGACCCGCGTGAGGCCCGCTTCTGTGGACCGCGCCTCTCCCCGTTGCGCACGGAGACCCTCCAGCAGCCGCAGAATCTCGGCCAGCCGCGTTTGAGCGTTCCTCAGGTCGCCGCTGCGGGTATCCAGATTCGCGGCGACGGGTGCGGCGGCGCGAACACCGTCGGCCATGTGTGTGAGGAGAGCGTCAATCTGCGGCTGAAGATCGGTGATCGTCTGCCCTGTCTGCCCCCGCGCAGCCAGCGCGGCATCGAGCGCCTGCACCGCAGCATCCAGCGCGGCCTGCGCCTGCTTCAGGCCGTCGGTATCTGTCGCCACCGACGATGAGGCGCTGTCGCGGACTTTCGTCCACGAATCGACTGCGGCCTTGGCGGCGTTCACGCCATCCTGGTCTTTCTTCACGGTCACGGTCAGCGTATTCACGATTGCCTGGGCCTTGATCATGTCATTTTTCGCATTCAGGAGCATCGTCTGATACCTGGCGATTTTGCTCCGCCCATACGTTTGATACAGAAAGTTGTAGTATCTCGTCGCCTGGGCCAATTGCACCTGAGCGTCACTGAGTTTCTTCTGATCCGCGGTGAGCGTGTCCTGCGCGGTCTTGAGGGTCACGTGCGCCTGCGAGAGTGACGTAGCCGCTGTCTGTAGCGCATTCTGGTCGTTCTTGAGCGTCGTATCGGTCTGCGCGACCGCGGTCTTCTTTGCCGTCACGTCGTCGGTGCGCTGCGTCACCGTCGTATCCTCCTGCGTGCACTGGACGCGCAGGTCACGCATGCGGGTCTCCAGGGTCGTGAGCGTCGCGGTCAGATCCGTTCGGGCGGTATTCCACTGCGCGATCTGCTCCTGGAGATGAGCGATGTCCTGTTCGATCGTGGGAAGACGGGTTTCGATTTCTCCTTCCTCCGTCGACAGCGCTGCGATGTTCTCCGTGAGTGATGCGATCGTCGCCGTGACCTCCGCGTGACCGGCAAGAGCGCTCTGCAGCTGCGTCTCCGTGCTGACCAGTGCCGTTTGCATGGCCCCCGCGGCCGCTTGCTGTTCCCCATGGACGACGCGCAGCCCCGAGATCTCCGTCCGCAGATCGCCGACGTGGGATTGTATGAGCGTCATGCTGGCTGTTTTCGCATCGAGTGCAATCAAGGCATCCGGCAGCGTCATCGTCGGGACGGCATCCATTACGTTGCGCTCTTCCAGGCTTTCCCCCTGAGGATGGGCGGAAGGGAAAACAGGTTTCAGGGGCGTTCGCTTCTTCTTTTTTGTTGAGTTTGTTTTCCAAAAAGGAATGGGAAATTCCATAAAAAAAGTGGGAAAGAGACAATGACATCAAAAACCTTCACTCGTCTGCACGGGAGACCCTCCGCACCCGAAAGTTTCTCACATTCTCATTTTTCCTCTTCACTCAGCGCTCTTTTTGGTTCCACGGGGTCGTGGAACAAACGGGGTGATT